>JBBSCL010000599.1:0-2807 GCA_038250345.1 Leptolyngbyales cyanobacterium | reverse complement strand
CCTCTTTCTGAGCATGCTTTTGAGCAGGATCAACTTCTTCTGGAGTTAAAGGTTGCTGAATTTCCTTAAACTCATGATTGGATGCTGTCTCTTCGTAAGCCATAATTAAAGCCTTGAATTCATTCCCATAATATTAGTAAGAAATAAACTCTCAAGCGTCTCTCAAAAGAGCCAGTTATAAACCGCCGAAAGTAGTGTTCGAGGTATGAAAATACTACTTCCTTAGAAACTATCTCGAAAGACATAACACAGTATTTTCAAGAACAAAATTGATAATTTAATGGGGATTACAATAGAGCGAACTCTAAATATTTTTGTAGATATTTTTGCTGGTGCGAAAGTGGGCATATCTCTACAAAAAATGGGTGAGAACCCATCACAGCAGGCTGTTAGAGAAGTTAGGCAAGCTTTATAATAGAAACATAGCGCACTACATAGCAATAGAAGCAGTATGAAAGTTCAATCGTCAATGCTAGTGCATTTAGGGTTTGGAAAGTATGTGCGATCGGATCATGTTACAGCTTTGATACCAGTTGAGGTAGAACGAGGTCCGGGTCGGCGAACTTTTGTTTATATCGATGGACAACATGACCCAGTGATCGCATCTAGAACCGAAGATACTATTGTGCGAGATATGGTGCAGGAACCTCGTGAGGTAATTCAAGCTCGACAACAACAAGATGTCTTACAAGATCTATTACAAGATTTGATTAAGGTGAATCCTACAGTCCGTCGCATCAGTCGAGACGAAGGTGGACTGGATCTAGAACAGTTAGAACGCAGAATCCGTCAAGTATTAGAAGACTAAGTTGCTCGAACGTAATTGAAAGTAACACAACTGCTTTTACAGCACTATTAAAAAAGCTAACTACTTCGGCATCAACATAGGTATGAAGATGTCTTAAAGCAGTTAGCTATTAAGCATATAGGGGTTACAAAAAATGAGAATGGATTAATCTTAAGGAAACAGGTGAAAAATGTTGCGAACAACACTATATCCAGCAATATCCCAGCCTAGATAAGCAACAAAACCCAGCATTGCAAGTCTGCCATTCCAGATTTCAGCTTGGGGTGTAAAACCGAATAAGAAAGCGTTACGATCTTTGCCATTATATGCGTTAGCAACTGGAGGCAAAGCGTTGGGAGTACGGGTTTCCATGATTGAATCTCCTGAATAGTAAAGTTTTACAACATGACTTTAGATTAATGAGTTCTACCAAGGATGAACTCTGTCTTTGGTGATAGATGAGTGAGAGATTGTCACTGCAAAGATGCGAAAGCACTCCAAGCTTTTAGAAGCTTAAAAAGTTAGAGGATTAGTCTGACAGTCCAAACTTTTTGACAAAATCAAATTTTTACTCCACTTCACCTCTGTCTGTGAACCTAGTTAGCGCATGTGATTCATGTTTTGAGTATTATGGAAGAAGTTGATAGATCTATTTTCAGCAAGGGCAGCCCAAGCAAGAACAGCCAAAACATTTACCTTAAGCAGATTTTTCTGCTAAGCGGGAAAAAGTAGCGCCCTAAAACAAGCTAAACTCTAGAGCTTAATTTTAATAGAGTGACTGGAGCAAGAATCGTTAAAGACGAAAAGGATGCGTAGTGGGTTGGCTGAAACAGCAACCTTTTGTCAAGATAGGCAGAAGAATCGGACTATCCACCTTAATCTCTTTGATTGCGCCATCAGAACAATTTACAATTAGAAATAGTTGTTAGAACACGGCACCAGGATTTTTAATCTTCTGCACGACAAATCTCGCTTCAATCGGCGAAAGCAGCACGACTCCCCTTGGGTAACGCTAGAAGGTGGTCATCAACAGTTTGTCGCATTCAATCTAGAGAGCAATTATGAAAGACCTCACTCGGTATCGCAACATTGGCATCTTCGCTCACGTAGATGCGGGCAAAACGACTACAACTGAAAGAATCTTGAAGCTGACTGGCAAGATTCACAAAATTGGTGAGGTTCACGAAGGCGCGGCAACAACAGATTTTATGGAACAGGAGCAGGAGCGTGGCATCACAATCCAATCTGCGGCAACGACCTGTTTTTGGAATGACCACCAGCTAAATATCATTGATACTCCAGGTCACGTAGACTTTACGATCGAAGTCTATCGATCGCTCAAGGTATTGGATGGCGGCATTGGCGTGTTTTGTGCATCGGGCGGGGTGGAACCGCAATCCGAAACGAACTGGCGTTATGCCAACGACTCTGAAGTAGCGCGGATTATCTATATCAATAAGCTCGATCGCACGGGTGCTGATTATTACCGCGTGATCAAGCAGGTTGAAAAAGTGCTTGCCGCTAAACCGCTGGTCATGGTGCTTCCCATTGGCGTTGAAGACAAGTTTTCGGGCGTGGTTGATTTGCTGACTCGCAAAGCGTGGGTGTGGGATGACTCTGGCGACCCCATGAATTATGAGATTACAGATGTTCCCGCTGACATGAAAGATGACGTGGAAACCTATCGTGAACAGCTAATTGAGCTAGCAGTTGAGCAAGACGACACCCTAATGGAGAAATATCTGGAAGGGGGAGAGTTAAGCATCGAAGAAATTCAACGCTGCATTCGCAAAGGCACTCGCGATCTGGCATTCTTTCCGACTTACTGCGGCTCGTCGTTTAAAAACAAGGGCGTGCAGTTGGTGTTAAATGCGGTGGTTGACTATCTGCCCAACCCCATGGAGGTAAAACCTCAGCCAGAAGTGGATTTGGAAGGTGAAGCGACAGGCACTTTTGCGATCGTTGATCCAGAAAAACCACTGCGGGCGCTTGCCTTTAAGATCATGGACGATCGCTTTGG
>JBBSCL010000598.1:0-2811 GCA_038250345.1 Leptolyngbyales cyanobacterium | reverse complement strand
CTGAGGTGTTGCAACAGGCGCTATCCGCTGCCCTGGCTATTGACGATGAATCTGACCGTGCCAATGCCCTCGCCGCGATCGCCCCCCAGTTACCCCCAACCGAACGCCTCCAGGTGTGGGAACAGGCGTTGAGCGCTGCCCGGTCCATTCAGGATGAATCTTCCCGTGCCCGTGCCCTAGCCGCGATCGCCTTAAAGTCGCGATCGCTAGTTAGTAGCGCTCATCCACCCGATTCAGGTCTTCCCTCAATCCCAGATTTAGTAACGGCTTAGCTCACCCGCCGCAGATATCTTTGCCTCCTACAGACAACCTCTCGGCGGTCGGGTGCAGCGCGTTGTTGTGCCGCGATCGCTTACCCAATTTAGGGCTTGATAAACATTATCTCTCATTATCAATACTTGAAGCTTGTTTGAGTTGTGATATTTGAGCATCTAAGCAGTGTTGCACGATCGCATCTATACCCAAACCAACAATGCCTTGTGCTTGTAACAATGGGTTAATAGAGCTATCAAAGGTAACGACAGATTTTCCTGCTGTGATCAGGCGTTGGGCAAAGGCTAGAGTTTTACTGTTGGAGGAAGCGTAGGCAATGAAGATGGTGTGAGCGATCGCCCCAATCATTTCATTCCGTTTTTCAGCAAGTTCAGTCGTAGCGCGGGAATAGCTGGCACTAAAGGGCGAGATGAAGAGCAAGCGATTTTCGCCAAGTGCCTGTTTTTGCTCGGAGGAGAAGCGAATGCTGTGAATACTGCGAGCAGGGCAGTAGATGATAGGTTGGTTACCACGCAGCAGAATTTTGAGACAGTCTTGTTCGATCGGGGTGTGGGAACCGCTGATGACGGGAATTTCTGCATCTCGCAGGGCTTGAGCGAGGTCGTAGGTTTTGAGGATGAGGTCGCCAGGGCATTTGATAGAACAGAAGAGGGCAACCGCAGGTTTTTGAATCAGGCTGAGATTGCCGAACGCGCTCAATGTGGGGGGGCTTTTGAAGGCAATGCAGTTTGTGAGTGCTACAGGATAAGCAGAATCGTTAGGTGTAATGGTTTGCAACTCTGGAGTAGTGACAGATATATTCATTATCGCGCCTCCTGCAATATTTAATGTCGTAGTTGATGAGGTCGTCGAGTTCTTCGGCGGTGAAGCCGTAGTGTGGGGCTAAGACGCGATCGATTTCGTCAATGATGGGCTTAAACTGCTGCATAGCCTGAGTATTGGCGCAAATAAGGCGGTTGAAACCCAATGACAATATCTTCTTTGGAGATACCTCTCTCAACCAGGTCTTGACCAATATCTAATTCAGTGTTGTTAATCTGAATCCAAATTTTCTCGTTTTTAATGTCTAGATGAATTGAACAGCCGTAGATTCTCTCTTTTTTGTCCCAGCCGATCGCAACTACCTGATAATGATCGTGTTCAGTGTCAAACACCGTTTGAATCTCAATATCACCATAAGATGGTTTATAGGCAGCATATTGCTCAAGCAGTTGCTTAATTGTGGTTCGATAAGTTTGGAGTTTTTCTAGACTTGCCATAAGACGATCACCTCATTTTCAATGTCATAAACGAAGAGTTCAAGTTCATACTGCTGAATAACCATGCGCGGAAATTCTTTTTGAAAGAATGTTTTGTAGGCGATATCTGGAACAGCAAGAAATAGTTTTCGTTCTGGATCTGCTACTTTTAATGCCACACGGTAGTTAATGAATTGCCCGATCGCGAGATGGAAATCAGCAACGCTGGAGGTGTTGATAAAGCTTTTAATTTCGACAGCAATTTTGTTGCCATCGCGTTCGGCAGCGAGTAGTTTTTCTGCGCCGAGGTCAATGAAGAAGTCTACGCCACCCACTTTCAGAAAAAGAGGATCATCGGTGATTTGCCAGCCGTCTTTGACGAGGGCAGTTTTGACAACATCATGGAACAGATCTTTTGCCATTACTCATCGCCTCCATTGTCTCTGCCCATGCGGTATTTGATGTCGTAGTTGATGATGAAGTCGAGTTCTTCGGCGGTGAAGCCGTAGTGTTGGGCGAGGACGCGATCGCTATTCATAATCTAGTCCTTGCTTGGTAGAAGTGGCGTAATGTATTCCAACAGTTCAGGAATGTTGGTTTTAATTACTTCCCAAACTAAATCGAGCTTGACCTGATCGTAATCATGAACAAGTCGATCGCGCATCCCAGCAATTTTTTTCCATTCGATGTTGGAATGTTGGCTGCGAAACTCTGTTGAAAGCCGCTTAACAACTTCACCAAGAATTGTAATCTCATACAAGATGGCTAGTTGTGTCCTTTCATCGTGCTGAAATTCTACTTCAGTCATGTTGGAAGTTAAGCGGAGAATAGTTTGACAAATTTTAGCAATATCAAGCAGATAGGACTCGTTCTGATTCATAGATAACCTGGGCAGTATTCAAAATATTCTTTCGACGAATCCAGTTATCGCTATCAACAATAGAACGCTTTTCAATGAGGTCAACCTCACGCCCAACCATTTCCTCTAGCTGGTATTCTATGCCAACTAAATCCATCAAGCTCAAGTGCGGGTTAGCGCTGTGGTCAAAAACCACCAGCATATCAATATCGCTGTCAGCCCTGAAGTCGTCGCGTAAAATAGAGCCAAACAGTGATAGCTCAAGGATATGGTGCTGTTTGCAAAAACCGGCAAGTTGCTTTGGTGTTATGTTCATGTGGGCATAAATCTTCTTTTCGTCAATCATCTAATTTACTCCTTTTGCCTTTTTACTTTTAACTTTCGTTATCGCGTCCCATGCGGTATTTGATGTCGTAGTTGATGATGAAGTCGAGTTCTTCG
>JBBSCL010000597.1:0-2820 GCA_038250345.1 Leptolyngbyales cyanobacterium | reverse complement strand
TTCGGGCAAAAACCTTGCAACTCAAGCAGAACTATTTACCGAATGCTACGCCCCTACTAAATCTCGAACTTATTTAATTCTCATTCCTTAGCTGCCAGAAAAATTTCCAATAGAATAGAGTTGTTATATGAGCCGCTCTACTAGAGGCAATAGTGTGAAGAATTTAAGCAATGTTCTTGACATGGCTCTGATTTTAGTCTCCAGCAGTCTCGTAGTGTCGGCAATCCCTGCACTGAGTGCCCCTCCACCCACTCAAATTGGAAAATGCACTGATACGTTTATTGAGCAAATTAGCATGTGGTCGAGTGCGGGATCTCGCGCATCAGTTCCGGGTAGCGATACTAGCGTTAATCTGACTAATGGCATTTATTTAGTCTCATACGACGAGATTACGCCCCTTAAAAAATTTAAAGTTGGGGAGAAGGTCAAACTTTGTTTACTTTCTATTCCCCGCGATTGTCCTCCTGCCGACAATCGCGGACGCACTTATAGACTTTTGAGTTATCGAACCCGTCAATCGGTTAAATTACCCAATTCCCAGCATTCCTGTGGTGGAGCCTAATCTTTTCCCCTTCTCAGCCAGATGCCGCGTAAGCCTGCATTTTGTGCCGACTGGTAGTCTTCTGCAAAACTATCGCCAATGTGCCATGCGTTTTGCGGGAGGCACCCATGTTTGTGGAGCGCTACCTCAAAAATTTGGCGATCGGGTTTAGCGGTGCCGGTTTCGGTTGAAATAGTGATGGATGCAAAATAATCCAGCAGTTCCAATCCTTGCAGCACGGAGTAAATCCGAGCATCAAAATTGGAGATCACGCCAAGGGGGATGCCTAATTGCTGCCAGCGTTTGAGGGCGATCGATACATCAGGATAGACTTCCCAGGGATCAATTGCGGCAAAATGGGCAAACAGTTCTGCAAAAAATGCCTCAAAGTCAGAAAATTGGTGCAGGGCATTCACTTGCTCAAAAGTTCGTATGGCAATATCGAACCACCAGGCATATTCTTTGGCTTTTAGCTCAGAGGAATCACACCCTGGAAAAGCTGGGGAACCCACCGCCTTAAAGCTTTTGAAAAATGCCTGATTCAGCGCTTCAGCAGAAAGATCCACGCCAAAGCGACCTGACACCTTGGCGTATTGTTCCCCAACGCTGCCCCGCACCCCAAACAGCGTGCCGACTGCATCTAAAAAGATGACGGAAGGGCGATCGCTCATGTTACTTGCGCCCCGTTTCTGCCCAAACGCGAGTCGGCAACCCCCAGACATACACGAACCCTTTTGCCGCCTGATGGTCAAAGATATCCTCTTTGCCATAGGTCGCCAAATCGGGCGTATACAGCGAGTGAGCCGACTTGCGCCCCACCACGCTATGGGTTCCCTTAAACAGTTTCACCCGCACTGTTCCGGTGACTCGCTCCTGAGTGCTTAGCACAAACGCATCCAATGCATCTTTTAAGGGACTGTACCAAAGCCCGTTGTAGACGAGTTGAGTGTAGGTTTGCTCAATGCCGCGCTTGTATTGGGCAACATCTGCCGTCAGCGTCAGGCTTTCCAAATCGCGGTGAGCATCAATCAGCACCAACATCGCAGGCGTTTCGTAAATCTCACGGGATTTAATTCCTACCAAGCGATTTTCGATCATGTCAAGCCGACCCACACCGTGCTTCCCAGCGATTTCATTCAGTTGAGTGATTAGGGCGATCGCGTCGGGTGTTGCGCCATTGAGGGTCACGGGAATGCCTTTTTCAAAGCCAATTTCTACATATTCTGGCTCGTTGGGCGTATTAGCGATCGCTGTTGTCATCGTGTAAACCTCTTCCGGTGCCTCAACCCACGGATCTTCCAGCACACCAGCCTCCACCGCCCTTCCCAGCAGGTTTTCATCAATGCTATAAGGCGAGGATTTTTTCACCGGCGATGGAATGCCAAACCGTTCCCCGTACGCGATCGTTTCTTCCCGACTCATACCCCATTCCCGCGCTGGAGTTAGCACCTTTAGGTTGGGGTCGAGGGCTGCGATCGACACATCAAACCGCACCTGATCATTTCCCTTGCCCGTGCAGCCATGAGCGACCGCATCAGCACCATATTTCTCTGCCGCTTCCACTAGCAACTTCGCAATCAGAGGACGAGCCAGCGCCGTAGACAACGGATAGCGATTTTCGTAAAGCGCATTAGCTTGAATTGCCGGAAACGCATAGTCCTTCACAAAACCCTCGGTCGCATCAATCACCAAAGACTCTAAAGCACCCGACTTCAGCGCCTTCTCCCGGACTGGCTCCATATCGCCACCTTGCCCCAAATCCGCCGCTAGCGTAATCACCTCTTTTACGCCCCACTCCTGCTTTAGGTAGGGAATGCACACCGAAGTATCAACTCCGCCGGAGTATGCCAGCACAACTTTATTAGCGCGACCCATGTTCTTTTCTGGCTTACCGAAACAACTGAACCATTATCCAGTGAATGTACACTTTTTCTTGTTAGAGAAGGTACAAAATACGCAGAAACCAAGTTTCAGGTTTCGGGTTTCGGGTTTCGGGTTTCGGGTGCAGAGTGTCGAATGTCGAATGTCGATCAACACAAGCGCGATCGCGTCTGCCCTTTGCTCCTAATGCTTCATAACTCGCCATTCGTAACTCATCATTCGTAATTTGTTCCTGTCCATGACTCCTGAAACCTAATTCTAATTAGATTTAGATTTGCGGATAATCGGCATGAGCGATAGTTTAGGATGGGCGGTTGAGGGAACGGAGAAGGCATTATGCCGATGGGACTTCAATTTGGGCGAGAAATCTGTGGACGGCTAGAGTTGGCGGAGTCGCG
>JBBSCL010000596.1:0-2824 GCA_038250345.1 Leptolyngbyales cyanobacterium | reverse complement strand
GTTGCCACATCGCCCAAACGAATTTGGCGATTGTTATCCGTAAAAATGGGCAGTTGGGTTAACTGAGAGGGCTGCTGAATCAGGGCATTGTCTAGCTCAACGCGCACATCCACCAAGCGGTTTCCTCGTTGAAGCTGAGTGGGTACGCTGCCTTGAATCGCGGTTTCTATGGTTCTGCCTATATCTTGAATGTTCAGATTTAAGTCTGCGAGACGGGCGCGATCGGGGCGAATTTGAATCTCTGGCTGGCGATCGTCGGCATCCGGACGCACGGTGATTAGGGTTGCATCCTGCTCCAACGCTTGCAGCACTTGCCGTCCCGCTTGGGTTAGCGCTTCCTCGTTCTCACTTTGCAGTATCACATCCACATCGGCTCCCCGCACCGGCGAGTTATTCAAAATCAAGCCGCGCACCTGCCCAGGATTGAGCCGCAGACGAATATCCACCAGATTTAGCTGGCGAAAGGCTTTCGTGACTTTGGCGACGTAGGCATCAACCGCAGTGCCCGGTTTTAGGGTGATGGTACTGGAGCTTCGCAAGGAATTTTCACTGGTATTAGTCCCAAATAAACTACCGCCAACGATCGAAAACACATACTCGGTTTCAGGTTGCGCTGCCAAAATTTCATCCACTGATGCCATTACTTTACGGCTGGTTTCCAATGGCGTACCGGGTGGAAATTGGGCATTTAGGTTTGCTTGCCCAGTATTAATTCGAGGCAAAATTTCTTGAGGGATTTGCCCCGCTAGAAACCAACTGCCGCCACCTAAAATCGCCACCGTTAAGCCGACAATCAGCCAGCGTTTTGCCAGCGTCCACTCCAGCACTGTGCCATAGGACTGAGTAGCATCGGCAAAACGGCGATTGAACTGACGCAATAGCCAAAACTTGCTAATGCCGCTGGATGCCCGAATGCCTAATAAGCGGGAGGCGAGCATGGGTACTACAGTGACCGCGATCAGAATGGAAGCAGCCACCGCAAAAGTAATGGTGAGAATCAGTTCATTAAATAGCAGTGCAATAAAACCACCAATTAGCAAAAAAGGCAAGACCGCAACCAAGTTAGTGGCAGTGGAGGCAAGCAAAGCGGACTCTACTTCTTGACTGCTATGAATCGATTGGGTTATCAGTTGAGAGCGGCTGAGTTGGCTGGTAGCATCTTTGCCAGGAGTCATGCCGACCCCTTCGGCGATGCTTTCTAGCATGACGATGGAGTTATCTACGACAATCCCAACGCCCAACGCCAAGCCACCCAAACTAAAAACGTTGAGCGAGAGTTTGAACATTCCCATCAAAATAATGGCGGCGAGGGTTGCCAGGGGAATTGACAGGACGATGATCAGAGCTTGACGGAGAGAACCCAGAAAAAGCAGGACGGCGATCGCCGCGAGTCCCGTGCCAATCAGCCCAGAGGTAACCACATTAGAAATGGCGTTTTGAATAAACACCGATTCATCCAGGGTGGGCAGCAGCGTCATATCGGCGGGAATGGTGCCAGTCTGCTGCAATTCTTTAAGCCGCTGCTTGACGGCTTCAACCACGGCGATCGTGTTGGCATCGGGCTGTTTTTGCACACTCATTTTGACGGCAGGTTGCCCATTCAACGCCACAAAAATCCGCTGCTGATTGATGCCGTCAACTACGGTGGCAAAATCTCGCAGATAAACCCGCTGACTCGGAGCAGGCGTTGTTGATCCAGATTGAGCAGTTCCCTGAGCCGCATTGGTTGATTGCTGTCCACCCACTTCAAACGAGATATCCCGCAATTCTGCGGCATCTTTAAACCGTCCGATCGCACGAGTCAGCGGCTCCGAATTGCTACCTAAAATTCGTCCACCGGAAATATCCTGGTTGCGATCGCCCAACTCCGTCAATACGTCATCTAGACCCACGCCCACGGCTTGTAGGCGATCGAGGTCTATCATCACCCGCACTTCTTCTTCAACGCCCCCCGCCACATCCACCACCGCCACCCCCGGAATCACCCCCAACTCACGGGATAGCTCTTGATCTGCAAACACCCGCAAATCCACTAGAGACAGAGAGGGAGAAGTCAGCGCCAGTTCGTATACCGGAAGCTGCGACGGATCAACTTTGAACAGACGCGGCGCTTCAATCGTTTCGGGTAGCTGTCCCCGCGATCGATTAAAAGCTGCTGTTGCATCATTCAATGCCTGGTCAATGTTGCCACCCGGTTGAAAATACAAATCTAAACTCACCTGCCCTTCACGAGTTTGAGAATAAACTTGCACTACGCCTTCCGTGGCTGAAAGAGCTTCTTCAAGCGGTCTAGTAATCTCATCCACTGCCACTTCTGGAGAGGTGCCCGGCGCATTCAACCGCACGCCGATTCGGGGATAGGTAATGGAAGGCAACAAATCGACCTGGAGCGTAGTAATAAAGAAAACGCCCAACACAATGACTGCCAAGGTCAGCATCAAAGTACCAATATGTCGCAGGATCGCAATGCGGCTAATGCTGAAACCAGTCGAGGAAGGAGTGTTCATAGGAAATTACGAATGACGAATGACGAGTTACGAATGGCAAATTCAATAAGAGGGTTATAGCTTCTCTTGCCTGTTCCCTGTTCCCTCTTCCCTCTTCCCTTTCTTCCGCCCTTCGGAGATGCTGCTGAGTTTTACGGGGTCACCCTCTTTGAGGGCTTTGCTGCTGCGGGAAACGTAGCGATCGCCCACTCCCAAGCCAGACACAATTTCTACATTGCCATCTAGCCGTTTACCTAAAGTGACTGGGCGAGCGGAGACAGTCGGCTTTTCACCCGGCGCGATGGTGAAGATGTTGCCCTGAGTTTTGGGAGGGCGAT
>JBBSCL010000595.1:0-2824 GCA_038250345.1 Leptolyngbyales cyanobacterium | reverse complement strand
TATTTCGGGAGGGCATGATGCGTGAGTCTGTGATTGTGCAAGAGATTTTGGAAGAAGGCAGGCAAGAAGGCAGGCAAGAAGGCAGGCAAGAAGGCAGGCAAGAAGGCAGGCAAGAAGGCAGGCAAGAAGGCAGGCAAGAAGAGGGACGATCGCTGATTTTGCGGTTGCTGACTCGACAAGTGGGCGACATACCTGAAGCGTTGCGATCGCGCATCAGCACTCTTTCCTTAGAGCAGTTAGAAAGCTTGGGTGAAGCACTGTTGGATTTTGGGGCGATCGCCGATCTAGAAGACTGGTTTGGGTTAATCAAGTAAAGTTTTGCATGAGTGAAGCAGGTGAAGTGCCACTCTGAATCGATCCCATTTATAGAAAATAGACTATCGAATAGCGATCGCTCACCGCTTCAGCAGGGCGATCTCATTTTGGAGCGCCAGCAGTCCAAACATCAGGGTAGTTGGGAGCGGCATGGGCGATCTGCTGCTTTGGCAACTCCTGATTGAAACTGGTACAAGATTTCAGTTCATCCAATGCGCCAAGAGGTAAGCGATTTTACTAAATATTCGCTTTGCGCGTTTGTACTCAGCCCAACATGAAGAAATCTACTAAATTAGGAGTCACGCAAGCTCTAGAAGTTACGCACTCACAGGGAAAGCCAGTATTAAAATAACCGCAAAGATCTACACGATGCCAACTCCCTCTATTCAAATCAGCGTAATTTATTCTACAAAGCGGGTATAGAACAGATAGACTATCGAGTAGAGATCGCTCACCGCTTCAGCAAAGGCGATCGCGGCGGCTTGTTGTCTAGAATAATCACTGTTGATGTCACCCGTTTCTGATACCGAAGTGCCCAAACTGCCTATACTGCGCCCTTACCAGCTTAAAGTCGTCAAGGAAGTTTATGAAAAGTTAAGTCAAGGCTATCGACGGGTGGCGATCGTGGCAGGCACCGGAGCCGGAAAAACCGTAATTGCGGGGCAAATTTGCGCCCACACCCGCGCCAGAGGCTTTCGGCTGCTGTTTTTAGTGCATTTGGATGTGCTGGTTGGGCAAACCTACGACAAAATGCGCGACTTTGGGCTGGAGTGTGGCTTTATCAAAGCAGGCTGGAAAGAAGATCCGACCGCGCCGATTCAGATTGCCAGTGTGCAAACTATGTTGAAGCGAACCTGGTGGCAAACTTGGCACGCCGACGTGATTTTGTATGACGAAGGGCACACGACAATTTTTAGTCAGGTGGGGCAGCAATTGCTGTATGAAACCCATCGCAAGTCGGTCCATCTGGCGCTGACGGCAACACCTTATCGATTAGGCAAAGAGCAATTGGGCGACCACATGGAAGCCCTGGTGGCTTCCCCTATCCCTTCGGCACTTCAGCGGATGGGCTTTCTCGCAGCGATGAAGTATTACGGAATGCCCGATCCAATTAATCTGGCTGGCGTAAGGACGATCGCCGGAGATTTTGATGAGCGCGATTTGAAACACGCCTGCGATCGCCCCGAATTGGTAGAGCGCGTCGTCAAAGAATGGCACCGCCTTACCCCTGATCGCCGCACGATCGCCTTTTGCGTCGATGTAGAACACGCCCAGCACCTCGCCGAAACCTTTCGTGCCGCCAATATTCCCGCTGACACCGTAGACGGCAATACACCAATCAAACAGCGGCACAAGCTCTACAAAAGTCTGCAAGATGGCAGCTTGACGGTGTTGACCTCCTGTAATGTGATCAGCATTGGCTTTGATGAACCCAGCGTCGAAGTCGGGTTACTGCTACGTCCTACCCAGTCACGCGCTCTGCATCAGCAGCAAATCGGTCGCGTCATGCGAATCTCGCCCAAAACGGGCAAAACCCACGGCATCATTTTGGATCAGGCGGGAAACCTCCAGCGGCTGGGCTTTCCAGAAGACATCTACGGCTATCGGTTGCCCAGTAGCACAGAACCCGATGAACCCGGCGTTGCCCCCAAAAAGCAGTGTCCGGCGTGCGGTCGCATTGTCTGGGCATCGGTGATGATCTGCCCAGAATGTGGACATCGCTGGCTGGAACGCGAAGAAGACATTCAAACCAGTGAATTGGTAGAAGTGGTGAACGAGTCTCGCGAACTGCTGGAGTTGCCCGATCGCGCTGAGTTAATCGCCTTCTTCCATCGCTTGCGGCAAAAGTGCTTTCGAGAAGGATTAGCTCCCGATTTGGCATTGCGGTTGTTTTATGACAAGTATGGCATGTTGCCAGAAGATCTCTGGTGCTTAGGTTCCACTTTTGGCATGAATCCAACCGTGGACGATCAGCAGCTTTATCAACGCTATGTAGTTAGCATTGCGAAACGAAAAGGAAAATCGCGATCGTGGCTGGTGAGTGAATTTCAAAAAGAATTTGGCGCTGGCGATTGGCAGGATTTATTTCCGCGATCGCGCTAAACCTGCGATCGCCCGTCTATTAGAAAATCGCACCAGCTTTGTGATTGCCCATCGCCTCAGTACCGTCATCCAAGCCGATCAAGTATTAGTGATTCAGCAGGGACAAATCATCGAACAAGGCACTCATGCCGAACTGATCGCTCAACAAGGCGTTTATGCCAACCTCTATGCCCTCCAGCTAGGCAAAACAGAGGAATCAGTGATGAGTATCTAGCCATCAACCAAGGTGTAGGCAATATCGGGGCGATCGTGCTGAAATTACGCTGAAATTTTCGGGATAACACCCTGAAAGCCAATCCTTTCGAGATAATAACTCCAAAAGGTGAATCACCATGAAATTTTCGGGGTATCCGCCTAAATTAGGGAGATATACGGAAATTTTCCTCAGATCCACCTCGATCGGCGT
>JBBSCL010000594.1:0-2825 GCA_038250345.1 Leptolyngbyales cyanobacterium | reverse complement strand
TTCGCGCACCGCCTGACCAACGGCTTGAAAGCGACTTTCGGGGAGGGCGATCAGTTGATGCGGAAACACATAATACACATCGCCCTCATCGCTGACATCAAAGTTGGCATCAAATTCTTTTGCCCAACTATCCAAATGGCGGCGAGCGAGCAGGGGTTCTAAACGAGCCGCCGCTGCAAAATCTAGCACGGTCATTCGTCCTTGGCTGAGGCGCAATACTTGAAAGAAACGATCGCGAATCGCATAATGCTCTGCCTTAAAACCGCTGTAGAGCAGTAGCATCCCAATTGCCGCTGGAGCTAGCCCAAAAAACACCAGCAAGGTTAACAGCACAGTGAGTAAAATGCCACCCGGATGGGCGATCGCAATCCCTAGCAAAATTCCCACAGAAACCGTGCCGCCGCCCACCAAGCTCAAGCCACCTAGCAGCTTACCTACATTGCCCCACATCTGACTCAACACCGCGACTCTCCTAGGCGATCGACCTTATCCTCTCCAAAGTAGCGCGTCCTAGCTGTTTTCGTGGCACCAAAGGGACAGTTTTCTACCTTTTCCTAAATAATCATCCCGTCTGGAATGATGCCCCCTTTCAACACCACCACAATACCGCTGCGAATGAAAAACCCAAGACTTTCTCGCTCGGCTTCCTGCACATTGTCTTTGTTCACAATTTTTACATTGCAGCCAATCCGCGCATTTTTATCAATAATGGCGCGACGAATAATCGTGTCTTTGCCAATTCCTAAAGGCACATCTGCTGCGGAATAGACTACCGTGCCAGATTGACGTTCTGCCAAAGGTTGATAGTAGTCAGCGCCCATAATCATCGTGTCTTCAATCAGGCAACCGGATTCAATCCGAGTTCGCACTCCCACAACCGAATGATTAATCGAGCATTCTTTCAAAATGCAGCCTTCGGCAATCAGCGATTCTTTGATATGGCAATCCAACAGCTTGGTCGGCGGCAGATAGCGAGGGCGAGTGTAAATCGGTGCCTTTTCGTCGTAGAAGCTAAAGGGCGGACGAGGTTGCTGAGTCAGCGCCATGTTCGCGTCATAAAACGACTCAATGGTTCCAATATCTTCCCAGTAGCCGCCAAATAGGTACGCCTGAACGTTGTGCTTCTTCGCTGCATCGGGAATCACTTCTTTGCCAAAATCAGTCCGTTCTAACGATTCTTTGAGGACTTTAATTAAGATTTCCTTCTTGAAAACATAAATCCCCATGGAAGCAATGTAAGGACTTTGCCTTGCATCTTCAGGGTTGAGTCCTAAGACACTGGTGTCTACCCGCATTTCAGTCAGCGCGTCGCCTTTAGGTTTTTCGCTAAAATCAATCACGCGCCCAGCACTATCAATTTTCATCAAACCAAAATCAGAAGCACGGCGCTCATCCATTGGCACGACTGAGATGGTGATGTCGGCGTTGGTTTCTTTGTGGCGCTGCACAAACTTGCTGTAGTCCATTCGGTAGAGATGGTCGCCCGATAGGATCAAGAACTGATCGACATTACACTCTTCAAAGAGAGACAGATATTGCCGGACTGCATCTGCTGTTCCTTGAAACCAATTGGCGTTTTCGGGGGTTTGCTGCGCTGCAAGGACTTCAACAAACCCATCATTAAAGCCAGAGAATGTGTAGGAGCGAGACAGATGACGGTTGAGAGATGCGGAGTTGAACTGGGTTAGGACGTAGATCTTATAAATTTCGGAGTTAATGCAGTTACTCACTGGAATGTCAATAAGTCGATATTTACCCGCCAGAGGCACGGCTGGTTTTGCCCGCATTTTAGTGAGTGGATAGAGACGGGTGCCTGCGCCGCCACCCAAGATAATTGCCAGTACTCGCTTCACCAAATAACCTCCTGCCATTCTCTCATTCTTAGTGTGATGCGGTATGGCTTCCTTGGCAAGAGGTAGATAATACAAGAACCAACTCTACAAATTATTTCTGGTTGAATCGGGCGATCGCCATTAGAAGTGGGCATTTCAAGCTCAAATACTTGATCTAAACCTGAATCAGGACTAGCCAAATTAGAGACTTTTGCCTATTTTTTGGCTTCAAGTTCTTACACCTCGTGAAATTGTTAACATAAGTTAATAGTTGTTCTGCAATCTCTCCTGTTCCTATGGTTTTGCTTAATCCCAATCAGCGCACTAAACTCGACGATACCGACGACGCTCAATTCTATGAATCGCCTCGATTCGTGACTCATGTAGATGACGGTTTTATTCAACAACTGACTGATTTATATCAAGAGCGACTCAAGCCCAACACGCGAGTTTTTGACATGATGAGCAGTTGGGTTTCCCATTTGCCGGACATGGAATTTGCTCATGTGGAAGGGCATGGACTCAACGGTGAGGAGTTAGCGCGCAATCAGCGGTTAAATCACTACTTTGTGCAAAATCTAAACAAAAATCCTAAGTTGCCTTTAGAGGATCAATCCTTTGATGCAGTGCTGAACACGGTTTCAGTGCAATATGTTCAATATCCTGAAGCTATTTTTTCTGAAATTCATCGGATTTTGAAACCGGGTGGTATTGCGATTATTAGCTTCTCTAATCGGATGTTCTACCAAAAGGCGATCGCAGCGTGGCGAGAGGGTTCTGAAGCAAGCCGAGTTGCGCTGGTAAAAGGCTACTTTGAAGCGGTGCCAGGGTTCACTAAACCAGAAGTGATTGTACGTCAATCGCAGGCTCCCGCAATGTTGCAGTGGCTAGGAATGTCGGGCGGTGATCCTTTTTATGCGATCGCGGCTTGCCGCAATGATTAAAGTTGGCGAGTGGGTTGCTATTTCAAATAGCAATCTTAAGAGAATTAAG
>JBBSCL010000593.1:0-2828 GCA_038250345.1 Leptolyngbyales cyanobacterium | reverse complement strand
GAAGCCTAAATCAAGCGTATCAATGTGTTCTAGCTGCCCATCTTGGCGCACCACAATCAGCTCTTCATGTTGCCCGGTCAGATATAAATCTCCTGCTTTGTATTCCAACAGGGCAAGCGACATATTTTTGAGCGATCGCATTCGCTTTGTATTTTCATAGAGCGCCCGGTTGACGGAATTGAGAAACTTTGCCGAATTCATTTCTCCATTGACCAACAGAGTCCGCACCGCCATTTGCGCCATGACCATAACCATACCGCTTTCTAGCCCATGCCCAGTAACATCGCCAATGCTAATGCTGACCTTGCCATCATGTTGAATCACATCGTAATAGTCTCCGCCCACTTCTGCCGCAGGCTCCATAAAACCAGCAATTTCCAAACCGATAATCGCTTCCAATTCGGCTTCGGTTGGCATCAGCATTTTTTGCAGGCGGCGCGTCACATCCAGTTCAGCGCCCATCCGCAAGTTTTCATCTTGAAGCTGCTGGGTTAGCTGCATCACTTCTATTTCTGCGTGTTTGCGGCGAGTAATGTCTTCGACGGTGCCTTCGTAGCCTGAAATGTTTTGTTGAGCATCGTAAATTGCGCGAGCCGATTCAGAAATCCAAATAATGCTGCCATCTTTGCGATAGATTTGCGATTCAAATCCTGATACTTTGCCGTGCTGTTCAATCAGTTGAGCAAATCCTATGCGGCGATCGCGATCGACATAAAGCTGCTCACCAATATTGGTCATGCTGGCGATTAACTCTTCAGCGGTGCCATACCCATAAATTTTTGCCAACATTGGGTTCGTAATTAAATAAATGCCATCGGATGTGGTTTGAAAAATCCCTTCTACTGAGTTTTCAAAAATGCCGCGATATTTGGCTTCGGCTTCTCGCAACACATCTGCCACTGTGTTAAACGATCGCACCACGTCCGCCAGTTCATCTTTACTTTCCAGAGTGACTGCCTCTTTTAAGTTGCCGTCTACCATCCGCTGAGAGGCGGTTTTTAAGCTAGAAATGACCTGCATTGTGCCGTGATAAAAGCAGATAAATAAATAAGCCGCGATCGCTAAAACAATCAGAATAAATACCGTAGTCCATCGCTGTTTGCGAATAAAACCATCAATTCGTTTTTGCAAAAGAAAGTCTAGTTCCTGAACTGTTTCATCCCATAAACTAAAGCTTTGCTGCAAGCTTTTTGTCGAGAGATCAGAGTAAGTTATGGCTTGCAGCGATCGCGAATCAACGCTTAGAGTATTCATTTGCTTGGTCAGTTGCTCAATCGTTCGGTTAAGTTGCTGCAAGCGAGTTAGCAACATAGGACGCAGGTTTCCCGCTGGGTTATTGTTAAGAGCGATCGTCATTTTTCCGCTCAAATGGGTATTGAGTTGTTTTAGTTTGCCTCTTAAAGTAGTCAGTTGTGCCTGGGCTAAAGGGCTAATGACTTTTTTGGTAGATTCTTTTGCGCTAATCGTTTGAACTTCTGCTAATTTTTTTTGAATTTCTGGCAGATTTAAAAGCGCCGCATCCATTAAATAGTAGGTGTCTAAATCAGGATCAAGAATCAAGTTAGATTGATCACCAACTTGAAGCCATAAATCTTCAAGCTGATAAAGTAGCTGTTGATAATTTGTGCTGGCAGATTGCGAATTTAAATTAACTTGATTATCAAGTTGCTCACTAGCATTTTGAATATTTTTAAGTAGGCTATTTGTCCCTAAATCATTTCCAAACTTTTCATCAAGTTGCTTCAATTCATCAATATCTAAAGCTATTTTTGATTTGAACTCAGTAATTTTATTGGATATTTCGTTTGCATCTTTAGTGCGATCGTTGTCAATATTGGCTTTCAACGTATTTTCTAGCAAGCGACGTAACGGACGAAGATATTGAGTTCCATGCAGTTCTTTCTCAGTAAAATTAACTCTGCTTTGAAACTCAGAAAATAGTAAATAGGTTAGTAAAACAATCGGCAAAGCAAAGAAGCTACTGATCAGCGCAAATTTCTGAGGGTAGTTCAAATGATTCATCAGATTGCGACCCGGCTTAACAAGTTTCATACAATAAATCACCACTACTCAGAAAAGATACCCTACCGCGCTAGGCACACTGACAAACGATGCGTTGATGCATTTTATCTATGGTTTGAATAGAGGCTCTCAGTTAAAGAACTCCTGCAATATTCATATTTAAAAAATACGCCTGAAGTAGCGACAATCTGGATGATATGAAAATATTCGATTTGAAAGAAAATATTGTGAATAGCATCGCTTTCGTCCCCTTAAAATCTAGCCCAAGGTGTACTGACTCTAGTTTTACGTGGAACTTGAGGCGGCGGACGAGAAACTGCGACAATTCCCGTAAGAATATCTTGGGGAACGGTTCACAAATCGCCCAACTGCCGAGTGCTGAAATTCAACCCAATATCCTGCCGCAAAACGACCTATCTATGGCAATCTAGGAAGCAGAGACATACTCATATTGAACCCTAGTCCCTTTTCCTGCCATAGAGAGTAAGCAATAGCCTTATGCAAACCCTATCTAATCCTCTCACATCTACTGTTTCTTCCCGCTACTCCACCGATGGCACCATTCACCGCCGTAAAACTCGCCCTGTACAGGTGGGTGGCATCACCGTTGGCGGCAGCAATCCGGTCGTAGTTCAATCCATGATTAACGAAGACACCTTGGATATTGCCGGGTCGGTGGCTGGCATTCGCCGGTTACATGAAATTGGCTGTGAAATTGTGCGGGTTACGGTTCCCAGCATGGCTCACGCGATCGCCCTCGCCGAAATCAAGCAAAAGCTGCTTGCCACCTACCAACCCGTGCCCTT
>JBBSCL010000592.1:0-2841 GCA_038250345.1 Leptolyngbyales cyanobacterium | reverse complement strand
TAAACTGATTGAATTCTGAACTTCAAGAACGCGATCGCGCAGGTCAGCCTTTTTCCTTTTTTGCTCTACCTGGGAGTGTATGCTTCTCAGCCCGATATATTTAGACTCATGAATCCTTTATTTTTGCTCTTTTTATTAGGGCTGACTACTTATTTTATCGTGCGAGGGGTTTCTAACGTGTCTCGAACCCCAACCTGGTTATTGTGGCTCGTTGCCATGATGCCTGCCTCCATTTGGATTGGCTGGACGATCGCAAACGATAAAAAAACACCGCCTTTCTACTTAATATTTATTCCTTTAGTCGCGTGCCTGACGCTATATTTCTTTTTGATTCAATGGGGACGGATTCCAACTTCAGAAGCCAGTTCTTCGGCAAACCGCGAGTTGGGTACACCGCTGCCGGGGGAGGGCGATTTACTCAAAGAATCGGCTGCGCTTCGCCCCATTGACCAATCCGAGGAGCGCCATCTCCAAGCCTGTTTCCCCTGGTCGGTTTATTATCTACAAAATTTAGAGTATCGTCCTCAAGCGGTGATTTGTCGCGGGCATCTCAAAAGCCAGCCAGAAGCGGCATATCAAACGATTCGGGGCAATGTGGAGGAGAAGTTTGGCGATCGCTTCTTGGTGGTCTTTCAAGAAGGGGTCAACGGCAAGCCATTTTTTGCGTTGGTGACCAATCCTCATGCTAAAAGCGCTCAAACTGGGCAAAGCACCCTCAACCGTCCAGTCATCGCGTTGAGCTTGCTTGCCGCAACTTTTTTTACGACTTGCCTCGCTTGGGGGCAAATTGCCGGAAACCTGAAGACCTCAGGCAATTTTGGGCAAGGATTTTTGACCACGTTTGCTCAAGGAATTCCCTATGCGATCGCCCTGCTGACCATTTTGGGAGTCCACGAACTCGCGCATTATCTCGCCGCTCGTCGCCATCAGATCCGCACGACGCTACCCTACTTTATTCCCGTGCTGCCGCTGCCCTGGTTTCCGTTTGGCACTTTTGGCGCATTTATTCAAATTCGCTCTCCCATTCCCAATCGCCGAGCTTTATTTGATGTCGGCATTTCAGGTCCTTTAGTTGGCTTTGCGATCGCCCTGCCGCTGTTGATTTGGGGATTGGCACACTCTACTCTAGTCGCCCTGCCCTCAACGCCTGAACTGCTCAATTTTCAGGCATTTGACCCACGCTTCTCGCTGTTGCTCACCATTTTGAGCAAGATCGCCTTGGGTGGCGCTGTGACGGCGAACACTGCCCTGAAAATGCATCCGGTTGCTGTTGCCAGCAGTTTAGGATTAATTGTGACCGCCTTTAACCTAATGCCTGTGGGGCAACTCGACGGTGGGCACATTGTCCATGCCATGCTGGGGCAACGCATGGGCGCAATGGTGGGTCAAGTTGCCCGTTTGTTTTTACTGGTTTTGTCCTACTGGCAGCGCTATCTTTTGCTCTGGGCAGTCATCTTGTTTCTCATGCCTGCTATGGATGAACCCGCCCTAAACGACGTAACCGAATTGGATAATCGCCGCGATCTGTGGGGCATTATTTCTCTGGCATTGCTGCTGCTGATTATTTTGCCTGCTCCCAAATTTTTGACCGCGCTCCTGAATATGTAATGGTGCTAAGCCGATGACCCAAAATGTAACGCAATGGCTAGACGAAATTAAAGCACTCAAGCAGCAGTTGGTCGAGATGCGACAAGAGCGAGAAGATGCTTATGCCAGCGCGATTAATTGGCAGCAGCGCTATGAAACAGAAGCCCAACAGCGACGGATTGAAGCAAAGCTGACTCAGCAAACTGTTGAGATTCTACAGCAAGAAATTCAGCAGCTTAAGGGACGAATGCAACCGGATGAGAGTGGCACCGGCAGAACTCCCGAAATTCAAGCGGCGGTGGGTGAGTTGCGGACAGAAGCAGAGTTGCGATCGCGCCTGACCAAAGCCCTCATAGAGTGCGATCGCCTGACTCAAGATCTGCAAGCGGAACAGGCAAACCATATTCACACCCGCAAAAGTTTGACCACTGCCCTAGGCGATGCGATCGGAACGCTAGCCAAGGGAAAAGAATAAGTTTGAGTTCTACAGATGAGTTCTACAGAGTTTGGCAGGTGGGGCAATAGTAAAGCCGCCGACCTGCTAAGGTTGCCTTTAAAGTTTCTGTTCCACAAACAAAGCAGGGTTGCCCTTCGCGGTTGAAGACAAAGTGACGGTAGGCGCGGCGCGGGTAGCCTTGTTGTTTCAGCGTCGCGACAATATCTAAATCATTGGTAATGCCGTGAGTTTCGTAAGACTGGCGACTAACCGCGATCGCCCCCATTGCCAGCTTCGCGATTTGCTCAAACGTACAATCCACTGGGCGCAGCGTTGGATGCACTCCCGCCACAAACAGCACCTCACTCCGCAAGTAATTACCCAAACCGCAGAGAAACTGTTGATCCAACAGCAACCCGGCTAAACCCCGACGGGCAAAACGTTTATCTAGCAGTCGTTCCTGCACCTGTTCTATCGTGGTTGACTCATCCAATACATCAAGTCCTAATCGACTCAAAAAGGGATGAGTTGCCACCTGCTCATCGGTCAACACCTCAATATCTGAAGCACTATAAAGCAACGCCGATTTTTTGGGTGTGTGCAATGCTAACCGTAGCTGACGGTTGGTTGTGGGATAAGAATGTGCGCCCCGAATCACCCATTTGCCGTAAAGCTGGTTGTGACTGTAGATGCTGAGCTGATTTTGAAATCGAGTCAGTAAGGCTTTGCCACGAGGCTTAACTGAAACAACCTGCTGATCGACTAATAGTTCTTCGTAGGGTTTGAGATGTTCAAATGCAAAGAAAATCCCTGTTAAC
>JBBSCL010000591.1:0-2844 GCA_038250345.1 Leptolyngbyales cyanobacterium | reverse complement strand
TGGCGAAAAGATGATGGCAATACTAAAAGCGAACGGAATTGAGTACTTTGTTGAAGACTCTCCAGAAACAAAATATCGCATCTATGTCCAAGATCCTGATAGTACGTTTCTGGATCTGGTGGAATATAACACAGGGTATGAGTTGCGGTAGCAAGCAATACGGCTTTACAACGTCACTAGTTGAGCTTCTAATTCCGCTTCGGTAGCTAAATCGGTTTCAGGAATGCTCAGTAATCGAGCGATCGCCTGATCGATCAAATCCAAACCTTGCTGCACATTTTCGATCAAGCTAAGCTGCCCGCGTAAATCGGCAGCACCCACGAAGCTTTTGGCATACCAGGTCATGTGTTTACGAGCTTCGCGCACCCCGCGATCGCCCTTGTAGTCGTACAGCATTTGCAGATGCGATCGGGCACATTGCAAGCGGGCGATCGCGGTGGGGGTCGGTTTCAATTCCCCTGTTTTAAGGAAATGATCCACTTCGCCCACCAAAAACGGGTAGCCCATCGTGCCACGAGAACACATCACCCCATCGGCTCCGGTTTCTTCCAGACATTTCACCGCTGATTCCACCGAAAAAATATCGCCATTGGCAATCACCGGAATCGAGAGAATATCCTTTACTTTTTTAATCCATTCCCACTTGGCATTGCCGTTGTAGCCTTGAGCGCGAGTCCGTCCATGCACCGTGATCATTTTCGCCCCAGCCGCTTCCATCCGACTCGCAAAATCAAGGATATTGATTTCCTGATCCGTCCAGCCGATGCGAGTTTTGACAGTGACAGGCACATCCACCGCATCCACCACCGATCGCACGATCTCTTCTGCCAATTCGGGCTGTCGTAACAGCGATGAACCACCACCATTTTTAGTAATCTTATTCACCGGACAACCCATGTTGATATCCACCGTGTCTGCGCCTTCCTCGACTGCTCTTTGTGCTGCTTCTGCCAAAAAATCAGGGCGACAATCAAAAAGCTGAATGCTGATGGGGCGCTCGGCGGGGTCAACTTCCATGATTTTGGGCAATTCTTTCACATAGTGCAGCCCAGTGGCATTCACCATTTCGGTATACATCATCGAAGTGGGCGCATACTGCCGCACCAGTCGCCGAAACACCATATCTGTCACGCCGGATAAGGGAGATTGCAACACGCGGCTATTCACCTCAACATGACCAATGTTGAGCGGGGTAGCAAGGCGTTTTTGCAAATCAGGAGACAGCGTAACCATGATGACTCTAACCAACGAAGACTATTATCATTCTAAGTCCTCATCGGATAGTGCGAGGTGAGAAGTGGGTCTTCGTCGAGAGTCACCATTAAAAAAAGGAAGCATCTCGCACAATCTCTAAAACCCTAGATCCTATCCTGCGGGAAGTAAGCTTCAGGATGACAATTTTGCTTTTTAAGACATCCATCTTTTTAAGATATTCATTAAGTTGCAAGCAGGTCAAACAAACCATCATCTAACTCATACCCAAACATTTGTGCCATTGCCTTTAAGCTAGAGCGTCCTTCCAAACTGTGAGCTTTCATCCACCGGGTCAGGATAAAAATCTTATGCATCACAAAGATTTCTAAGGCTTCTGGGTTGTATTGAATGCCATTTTTGGGATGAAACTGATGCGGTACAAGCATCGCTGCGTAGCGTGCAAGCTCTCCGGCTTTCCAGTCGAGCATATAAGGCAACCAAGGGTAAAGCGCATCCAGCCGGACAAACCATAGGCGAACTTCAGGAATTTCAGAGAGTTCACGAGGATCTTGAGGATCGCGGGGAAAAGTGATTTGAAAGGAAAGCTGCTGCTCGTATTTGGAGAGGGAACCTATTTCGATCAATGGGTCAAGCGTGGACTGAGCCAAACTCAGATCGAGAGTGTTGATTTGGTTAACGTTGAGGGCAATCACAATAGACATAAATAGCGACTATGCAGAAGGTCTTTTCATTTTCCTCTGAATTAAGCATTCAAGCAGCCTATAAATTATCGGGCATTACTAAATCTAGGGATGAAATTCGTAGGGGCAATCCCTTGTGGTTGCCCTTCATCTTCGTCAGGGTAGGCACAAGACCTACTCCTATAGTCAAAAATCATCCTTGCATTCAGCAACGCCAATGATCGAGTAGAAAATTTCGCCCTTCCCTAAGGAGTGAGAATTAAATAACATCGAATTTTGTAGGATGTGTTAAGCGATCGCCGTAACGCATCAATCCCCGGCAGCGATGCGTTACGCTGCGCTAACACATCCTACAGAAGAATTACACCTTATTTGATCCACGATCCTAAGCTCTCGCATCCCGATTAGCAAAATCTCTCAAGCTGATTCAAACTATTCGCAGAAGCCCTGCACAAGCCGCCCTGATTTTGGTAGAAAATACTATAATTAAGATGATCTGGCTGATAGGTGCTATTGCTGTGTTTACAACAACTCGACCCGACTTCAATGCTGAGGCAACGGATTCTCTCCCCCGCGACCTGTTTGCCGCAATTGCTGCCCTGAAGCAGGAACTCAATGCCGTCATTTTGGCGCACTACTATCAAGATCCAGATATTCAAGATATTGCCGACTACATTGGCGATTCTCTGGGTCTTTCACGGCAAGCCGCTGACACTAGTGCAGCGGTCATCGTTTTTGCCGGGGTTCATTTCATGGCAGAAACTGCAAAAATTTTGAATCCGCATAAGCTGGTGTTGCTGCCCGATTTGGATGCAGGTTGTTCGCTTGCCGATAGTTGCCCACCCGCAGAATTTGCTCAGTTTAAAGCTGCTCACCCCGGACATTTGGTAATTTCTTACATAAACTGTACGGCAGAGATTAAAGCGCTGAGTGACATCATCTGCACGAG
>JBBSCL010000590.1:0-2862 GCA_038250345.1 Leptolyngbyales cyanobacterium | reverse complement strand
TGCTGACCCTGGCAGAACAAAACGTCGAAACATTAATTCCTGGCTACACCCATTTGCAGCGCGCTCAGCCCCTTAGCCTTGCCCATCATTTGCTGGCATACTTTGAGATGGCGCAGCGAGATTGGCAGCGTTTGGGCGAAATTTATCAGCGGGTGAATGTGTCGCCGCTCGGATCAGGCGCACTGGCAGGCACTACTTTTCCGATCGATCGCCACTACACCGCCGAGTTGCTCAATTTTGGTGGCGTATATGCCAACAGCCTGGATGGAGTCAGCGATCGCGACTTTGCGATCGAATTCCTCTGTGCCTCCAGCCTGATCATGGTGCATCTCAGCCGCTTGTCTGAAGAAGTGATTTTGTGGGCATCGGAAGAGTTTCGCTTTATCACGCTGAAAGATAGCTGCTCCACGGGTTCCAGCATCATGCCACAAAAGAAAAACCCAGATGTTCCAGAATTGGTACGTGGGAAAACCGGACGTGTGTTTGGACATCTCCAAGGACTGCTGGTACTGATGAAAGGCTTGCCGCTGGCATATAACAAGGATTTGCAGGAAGACAAGGAAGCGCTGTTTGATGCAGTGGTTACGGTCCAGTCTTGTTTAGAAGCGATGACGATTTTGTTGCGGGAAGGCATGGAGTTTCGCCGCGATCGCCTGCTAGCAGCCGTCAGCGAAGACTTTTCCAATGCAACCGACGTAGCAGACTATCTGGCAGCGAAAGGCATTCCTTTCCGCGAAGCCTATAATCTGGTGGGTATGGTGGTGAAAACCTCTCTCGCTCAAGGCAAACTGCTGAAGGATCTGACCCTAGAGGAATGGCAAGCCCTCCATCCTAAATTTGAAGCAGATATTTACGCTGCGATCGCGCCTCGGCAAGTAGTCGCTGCTCGTAATAGCTACGGCGGCACTGGTTTTGACCAAGTTCGCCAAGCCCTCAAATCTGCTCAAGAGCGCATCCTTGATGTAGGTTAGTGGTTAGCGCTTTCAGTAAATGAGTTAGTTGTACCACCGGAGACGACTCTTATGCCTCATTCCGATTTCAGTAGCGAAGAAATTGCTCACCGTGGCAAAGACCTGTACCAGCATCGTCTCCGTACTCAAGTGGAAACAGCGGACAACATCGGCAAAATTATTGCCATTGACCTCAACACAGGTGATTACGAGATTGACAAAGACTTGCTGGCGGCTTATGACCGCTTGAAAGCCAAACAGCCTAACACTGTCACCTGGATAAAGCGGGTCGGCTATGATGCTGTCTACGCTATTGGTGGCACATTAGTTAGGACGACATAGTGATAAGCGGGACAGTCATTGGACTTCAGGCGCGCATGGGGATCATTTTATACCCTCCTCACCGTTCAGAAGTAGAGATTGAATGTGTTGTGGATACAGGTTTTGAAGGCTTTCTAACCTTGCCACCTGCTGTAGTTACAGATCTTGATTTACCTTATGTTGCGCCGATTGATGCAAATTTAGCAGACAATTCTCGCATTGTAACCAACGTTCATCAAGGCATTGTTCTTTGGAATGGAGTGCAGCGAGTAATCCCAGTTTTAGCGCTGGGTCGTCGTCCGCTGATTGGTACGGCACTTCTGGAGGATTATCATCTCAGCGTCGATTTCTGCGAGGGAGGGACAGTGTTAGTGGATGAAATTCTATGATGAATCTGATTGAATTGATTCAAACGGCGCTACAAAACTCCCTGGTGTGCGTCAAGGGCTTGGGAGCGATCGGCGTGTTGGCTTACATTTTGATCTACAACCTAGCGACGGTGCTGTTTATTCCCGGATCTCTGCTCACTTTGGGCGGCGGTGCAATTTATGGCGTAGTCTGGGGTTCGATTTACGTGTTCATAGCCGCCACCCTGGGAGCCACCCTTGCCTTTTTGATTGGTCGCTATGTTGCCCAAGATTGGGTCAGCAAAAAAATTGAGGGAAACGTCACCTTCAAGGCGATCGCAGCCGCAGTTGCCCAAGACGGCTTCAAAATTGTACTGCTGACGCGCCTCTCGCCCATTTTTCCATTCACCTTGCTGAACTATGCCTTTGGCGTGACTCAAGTTTCTATCAGGGACTACATACTGGGTTCCATTGGCATGGTGCCAGGAACCATTTTGTATGTTTATCTAGGTTCTTTGGCGGGAGATTTAACCGCTCTCTCGGCGAAGCAACCCCTCAGTGCCGAAGCTCAAACGGCTCAATGGGTGATTCGCATTCTTGGTTTTATCGCCACGATCGCCGTCACTCTATACATCACCCGCATTGCCAAAAAAGCCCTGGCTGAAAGTGTTTCAGGAAAAACCGTTGATGTCCCCCCAAACGACTGACTCCCTCATCTCCCCCTTAGATGAATTTAACCAAGCCCTGATCGCCCAAGTGCATCCACCGGACTGGGTAAATCCGACCCCGGCTGAGCGCTACGATTTGGTAGTGATTGGAGCCGGAACCGCAGGCTTGGTCGTTGCCGCCGGAGCCGCCGGATTAGGGCTGGGCTTAAAAGTGGCACTGATTGAAAAGCACCTGATGGGCGGCGATTGCTTGAATGTCGGCTGTGTGCCTTCCAAATGCATGATTCGCTCCTCGCGGGTGGCTGCGGAATTGCGAGACAGCGATCGCTTTGGGGTGAAGGTGAACGGGGCGATCGCGGTTGATTTCCCCGCTGTGATGGCACGGATGCGGCAAATTAGAGCCGAAATTAGCCCAAATGATTCCGCCCATCGGATGCAAAAGCTAGGCTTAGATGTGTTTTTAGGACAGGGACACTTTCACTCTAGCAACACGATTCAGGTTGACGACACAATCCTCCGGTTCAAAAAGGCAGTGATTGCCACAGGCGCAAGGGCAAGCCAGCCAGCCATTCCAGG
>JBBSCL010000589.1:0-2873 GCA_038250345.1 Leptolyngbyales cyanobacterium | reverse complement strand
TGGCGCTGGCGGTAGTTTCGCCGCGTTTCCAGGCGAAGGTGTCGCGGTTGGCGGTGCTGCGGAGCATGACGGGTTCTAGCATGGCGCTGGCTCCACCCGTCACACCGATCAGGGCATCGCCGCCAAATAAGCGATCGAACCCGGCATCGTCTAAAAAGCCACCGTCTGCTTCAGAGCAGATTTCCCATGCCACATCGGAAGGGCGATAGAGCCGACGCGGACTGACGATCGCCACAATCCGAACGCCGAATCCTTGGGCTTCCAACTGTTTAGCGGCTTCAAAGACTGGATTCAAAATCATGTCGCCAATCACGGCGAACACGATGGTTTTGCTGCCTTGACTTTCGTGTAGGGCGATCGCGCCGTCTTTGAGTGCCTGTCGCGTTTGCTCAAACGTGGTGCGAATGGGCAACGGCGATTTACTCGCGGTGATCACAATGCCTTTGTTTTGCGTGGTCAAACCCCAGTCGTAGCAAACCTGAATGCTGTTAGCATCGGGCGGAAACACGGGAAACACATTGCCATTTCGCATCATCGCCGCAAAATACGCTTCAATTTCTGGGCGTTGATGAGTCCAGCCGTTGCGCCCTTGCTCTAACGCGCCTGCGGTAAACAGGGTGATGGTAGACGGGGTGGGGCGGCGCAATTCTGCCATTGCCTGGATCACCGTTTGCCAAATGGGTAAGCCGTTGATCGCAAAGGATTCGTAGGAACACCAGAGAGTGCGGCAACCCATCAGGGCTAATCCGGCAGCCAATCCGGCACAGGCATCTTCGCTCAGCGGTTCATAGACTTGCCCGATTGGGTTTTGGTTGTACAGTGGATCTGCTGTGGGGTGAATGATTTGGAGCGCTTGGTTGATATTGGCAATACCCGAAGCCTCGTTGCCATCGGCGTTGGTTACCAGGTAGCTCGGATCGGTTTGCCCCACGTAGCCCACCAGTTTGCCCATGGTGGTGGTGGAAACTTTGAGGTCGCCGCCCACAGCAAATTCTTCTAAGGGAAGTTGACCTAGATCGGGTAGCGATCGCACAAACTCGGTCACCACGGTTTTGCTAGCAGGTCCGCCCCCCGCTCTAGCGCAATTGGTTCGCACCAAATCCCAGGCTTCCACAGACAGGGCACGGGTTTTTAGCGCGCTCACAATATCAGGATTCTCTAACGTGTGATAAGCATACAAGTTGTGAGATTTGGCTCCCCGCGCATGAACTCCGGCTCCTTTCAATTGCTTAATGATAAAAACAGTCAGCGTTCCGTTCAACGCGGATTCTGCCGCTTTTGCCATACCCTCTAGTACCGCTTGAGTAAACGCCAACCGCTGTTTGAAGGAAAAAATTGTGCTGTCGATAAAGTCGCCCGGTTGGTTTTGGTCATCAAACTCTTTGGCATCCACCAGCACGACTTGCTCAAAACCATTGCCGAGCCAATATGCCACCATGCGATCGCTCGACAGGGTAGACACCATACTGTGATGCTCTTGGGAAAAGCCATTCCACACCAGCACGGGCAGAAAATTGGTGGCACGGGGAAAAGCCGTATGGAAATGCGCCATGGAACTGACGATGTAGGGTTCGCCCAAACCGCCATCGCCCACCGTGAAGGGAAACAGCTTGTCAGGATTCAGCAGGGCACCCGCCATGGCAAAATGTTGCCCCTGACCCAACGGTCCCGCTGGAGCCAGCAATCCCGGAATTTGCCCCGATAGATGACCGAGCAATCCATGGCGTTCTCGGTAGCGATCGCGCAATTGCTGTACGGTTTCAATCCCCATATCTTCCAAGGAGCGATCCAAAAACATAGCGCTATAGAAACCGGGAGCGTGGTGCCCCACTTCTGTAACGAAGTTCTTGTGTCCCAACATGACCAGTGCGGCATAGGCTTCTGCTTGGCTAGCAAATCCGCCTGGATGCCCCGATGCTTTACTGGCAGTCACTTGCAGCGTCAGGTAGCGCAAGGCATCCGCATAGAGCAATGTTTGATAGACGGCACAGGGATCATTCGGCGCAGTAATAGCAGTTTTACCATCTAGAATCGCGGGCATGATGCCGTAGCGATCGAATTCAGGATAGGAATCAGCAAAATACTGAATCCCCTCACAAAATGCGGGAGCGGATGTAGGGTTTGGGGTTACTGCGGTCATGCGTGAGATACCTGGTTCAAGAGTAAAGGTAGGGAGTTTGGTTTGAGGGGCTAGGGAACGACATCCTAAAAACTACTGCAAAATACCCAATATCCTATACTACACAGCCATCTGCACAAAAAATTGACGGGAATATGTCACCTTTGCGTGAAGAGCCAAAATCTTTGCAGGTCAGGCATGAGAAATTGCGGGATGGATGCCTGACGAGCTGCCGATTGCGAGTCGGGCTACAGCTAAATTTCAGCGAAGATCACATAAACTTGTTAAACCCTATCGTCTGAGCCGTGAAGCCGTAACGATTTTGATGATTGCGTTGCTTTCTAACTACTTCTTTCTACCTACTTCTTTCTACCTACTTACTGATGGATTCAAACGGTTCAGAGCCGAGGGGACTGGGAACCCAGCCCGCGATCGCTTTGCGCTGTGCCACTAACGGCTGAGAGTGAACAATCGGCAACCGCAGCACCTCTTGGTGCAAGATATTATCCACTTGAGCATAGGCTTTGGCTCTTCCGGCTTGAGTTTGAATGGCTCGTCCTTGGTTCAAAAGCTGAAAGACTGTTGTATTCTTCCAATCGCCGATGTCGGTGGTGGCACCGGGACCGTAGTGAGGAAAGTAAAAGCTATCAGGATCGCCATAATCTGCCGTCCAGCCCAACATAAAAGATTGGTAGCCAGGAGGCTTGCGCCGATTTGCTAAATACGCTGCCCAGTCTTGGGTTTTGAGGCTAAC
>JBBSCL010000588.1:0-2881 GCA_038250345.1 Leptolyngbyales cyanobacterium | reverse complement strand
CTGCCGCCCAAAACCACATTGGCGCTGGTTTGGCAGGTTTCCATTAGGGCAGTCGGGTTTGCCTTCGTGCGAATCACCCGACCGTCGTGGCGGCGGGCAATGTGTTCCACGGCGCTGGAGGCATTGACCGGAACTACGATCGTGCCCCTAGGAGTCTGAGTTAGCATCATTTCTGCCATTAGTGCCGTCAGCATTTCGCCGCGAATGGTGCTGCCTGCCTCATCCACCAAAATCAGTTGTTCGCCATTGGCATACACCTGCACCCCAAAATTAGCCTTCAGCGCTTCCACCACCTGCCCCAACTGGCTAAGTAACGTTTCGCGATTTGAGTTAGTGGGGGCAACTTGGCTAAGGCTGGCGTTCAGCACCACGGCATCGCAGCCAAATTTGGCGAGAATTTGGGGCAGCACCGCGCCCGATACGGCGTAGACATAATCAATCACCACTTTGGAACTGCTGTGGCGAATGGCTTCCACATTCAGGTGACGCTCAAAACTGATGCCGTAGATGTCTAGCATTTGGTTGGCGTAGGCGACGTTGCCAATTTCGTGCATCTGGGCACGGCGAAAATCTTCCTTAAAGTATGCGCCTTCAATTTTCTTTTCGCGCGATTTGGAGATGTTGATGCCTTTGTGATCAAAGAACTCAATCAGGATGTGGTCAGGGCGCTCAGGATGGACGCGGACATGAATGCCGCCCGCGATCGCGATCGTCGGCACAATTGATCGCGCTACCGGAATTGCCGTCGCTTCCAGATTTTGGATGTTAACCCCAACCGACATCAACCCTGCAATTAGCGATCGCGACACCATTCGCGAAATCGTGCGCTGATCGCGGGAAACCGTAACGTGGGAACCAGACTTAAGCGTAGAACCGTATGCCCCACCCAGCTTGACGGCAAATTCGGGCGTGATGTCGATATTTGCCAGCCCAGACACGCCCCGCTGCCCAAATAAATTGCGATAGGCAGCCTGTCCCCAAATCAGGTTGATGTTGAGAATGGCACCCGGCTCTACCTTTTTGCTGGGCCACACCCGCACACCAGGGCTAACCTGCGCTTCTTCGCCAATGGAGGAGAGTGGACCAACGACTGCGCCTTCTAACACATGGGCACGGCGATCTACCCGTGTGCCTCGCGCAATCACACAGGCTCTTAAGTGGGCTTCTTCGCCGACGATCGCCCCGTTCCAAACAATCGGTCGTTTTAGATTTGCCTCCGCCCCCACCGTCACGTTATCGCCAATCACCGTGCCGCCTTCAATCAGCACTCGCGCCCCAATCCGGCAATTGCTGCCAATCATGGCTGGTGCTTCAATCTGCGCGGTCGGGTCAAGGTAAGTGTTTTGCCCAATCCAAATACCAGGCATCCGCTCTTCGTAGGCAAAATCGAGCTTGACTTTGCGAAACAAGCCGTCGTACTGGGCTTCGCGATAGGCATCTAAATGACCGACATCGCACCAATAGCCATCGGCAATATAGCCAAACATCGGCTCCCCTTCCGCCAACAGCAGCGGAAACAGATCTTTGGAAAAATCACTTTCCTGATTTTCTGGCAAATACTCCAATACCTCTGGTTCTAAAATGTAGATGCCCGTATTGACCGTATCAGAAAAGATTTCGCTGCTAGAAGGTTTTTCTAGAAAGCGAGAAATGCGGTAGTTTTCGTCGGTGATCACCACGCCAAATTCCAGCGGATTAGGGACGCGGGTCAGAATCAGCGTAGCTTTGGAGCGATGGGCTTTATGAAAGGCGATCGCGTCCTTCAGATCAAAATCCGTGATGCTGTCGCCGCTGATTACCAAAAATGTGTCGTCTAATAGTTCCGCAATATTTTTAACGCAGCCTGCCGTCCCCAAGGGCTGATCTTCCTCGACGGCGTAAGTCATTTGTACGCCAAAGTCACTGCCGTCCTGAAAATAATCCCGCATAACATCGGGCAAATAGTGCAGCGTCGTGATAATTTCATCAATGCCATTACGCTTCAGCAAATTGATGATATGTTCGGCGATCGGACGGTTGAGAATCGGAACCATCGGCTTAGGAAGGTCGCAAGTCAACGGTCTTAGTCGCGTTCCCGATCCGCCTGCCATCAAAACTGCTCGCATACGCCCTCGATTGTGATTGTTCTAAATAAAAAAGCTTTGACTCTCTGAAGGGTAGAGTCTTCTTTTCTATAGTTTTGTAGCGCTGATGCCTTCAAGGTATCTTCCTAAGGAAAGGAATGCTACCTCAACCTAAACATCGTAAAACCTTGTTACATCGACACTACTAGACATCTAGATTTCTGTAAGTAGGATAAAACAGAGTAGTAAGCCTAACTAGCAAATTTAGAGGACTCGTTCAGCTATGGAAATCATTGGTGTTGTTGCGTCCATCGTTTACGTCGGTGGCATTTGGAAGTTTTGGACGGGATTTGATCGGACAAACTTTAGCCAGGGTCGCTGGTATCTAGCGCCCCTCTGGCCCGTCTTGATCTTTAACAAACCCTACCGCCAAAACTTTAATAAAGCCTTGAAAGGCTAAAGGATTGGATGTCTAATAAAGAGATGTCTAATAAAAACAAGCGTCTTTCATCTCAAGCAGATTTCAGTGATGGGTTTGGGGAGTTGCGCGATCGCCACACCGATTGGGAAAGCCATATCGCCGCGATCGCGTTCCGTTTTAACCAAGAATATCAAGGCACAGCGGCTGACTTGCCCGATGAAGTCAAGGCAATGCCGATCTACCAAGAGCGGCTGTCTGGGTTGCTGCAAAGCAAACTTACTTCCCCTTTTTGGCAACTGGCGAAACCTCAAAAAAAGCAGCACTGCCTGGATATTGGCTGTGGAGTCAGCTTTTTGATTTATCCCTGGCGCGAGTGGGATGCGGTTTTCTATGGTCT
>JBBSCL010000587.1:0-2891 GCA_038250345.1 Leptolyngbyales cyanobacterium | reverse complement strand
ATTCCGATCAATTTGGCGATCGCAATGCCAATTCCAGCATTGAGTATAGGAATCAGTATGGCAAATGAGATCAGGAAAAATCCGGTTTTTTGCAAGTCTTTAATTCTTCGAGCGGCAACCAGCCCCATATCTAGCAAAAAGAAGGTCAGCAGCCCGTAGAACAGCCCTTGAGCAAGGGGTTCCATCACCTTCCAGCCATGCTCTCCGCTTAAAACCCCAATTAGCAAGCTGCCGACCAGTAGAAAAACTGAACTGTTCAAAAATGCATCTCGCAGCACTTCAGACCAGGCGAACTCTCGCTTCTCGTCGGCTGCAAATAGGTTTACCAAAATCAAACCAACAATAATGGCTGGCGATTCCATTAGCGCTAGAGCCGCGACCATGTAGCCATCAAACCCAATGCCTAACTCGGTTAGAAATGAACTGGCTGTGATAAAGGTGACGGCACTAATGGAGCCATAGGTCGCCGCGATCGCTGCCGCATCGTAATGATCGAGCTTCAGCCTCAAAATGAAGAAGGTGTAGACTGGCACAAAACACGCCATCAAAATTGCAGCGGCAAGCGCAAGAACCACTTCTTGCGTAATTCCGCTTTTGATCAGTTCGACTCCACCCTTGAACCCGATCGCAAACAAAAGATACAGCGAAAGAATCTTAGGAACTGGCGGGGGAATTTCTAAATCCGACTTGACGAGAACCGCTGTTATTCCTAAAAAGAAAAACAGGATAGGCGGATTAAGAATGTTGGAGATGATTAAGCTACCATCCATGTCCATTCCTCCCGAAGCCGATTAATCCAGGCATTTAAAAAACGGTGCATTTAAAGATATTGATGTAACGGTTGACTCATGATGTATCGAGATCGTCACCTGATGTCAATTAAATTAGGTTATGGCAGTCTTCAATTTAGGTTTTGGCTACGTTCAACCCACAGGGTTTAGTGTGTTTCGGCTACGCTCAACACTCCTACTCGGTTGATGGCACTTTAATTGCCAGGTTAATAACTGACAACTTGATTGACTAGCTCACTAAAGAATTGGGTGAACGCGATTTTGAAACAAGCTTGTCTAATTCTGCCCACAGAATTTCTCGCTGATAAATTCCCTCCATCCGATGATAGAGTTTGCCGCCTTCAAATAAAAGCAGGGTCGGCAAGGTTGTAATCCGGTATCGACTTGCTAGTTTTAGATTCTCATCGGCGTTGATCCCTACTAGTTTTAGTGAACTGCCACACTCAGATTGAAACCGAGAGAGGAGGGGTTCAATCACACGGCAAGGACCGCACCAAGGGGCACCAAAATGAACTAGGACGGGAAAAGAGGAAGCTAAAACTTCTTGCTCAAAGGATAGTTCGCCCATGTTTTTGTGATTGGTTGATTAATAAAATGTTGTTTCTAAAAAATGCTTGGGATCATCCTACCAGTCTATGCTTCCCGTTGCACTAATCATTCTGGAGTGTGCCCACCCCAGAAGTAGAATAAACACCGTAACCCCTAAATAAGAAAGCCGAAAAAATTCGCCTAATTTGAGAGTTTGCTTGCCTTGGGCGATCGCCCAGAACGGGATCACCGAAGTTCGTGCTTTCACCGCTTCAAACTCGGCACCATACCGAGCCAACAAGCGGCGATCGCCGTGCCACACGCCAAATAGGTGATGCAACACCAGCCCAATTGAGGTAAGAATTGTAAACGTCGTTCCCAACCAAAGAGTGTGGGCAACGCACCAAATCACCTGCCCCACCATTTGAGGATGACGAGTAATGCGAATGATCCCCGTTTCGTAAAGATGCACAGCAGGTTTTTGAATTGCCGCAATTTCTAGCAGATTGAATGTAGCGGGGTAAAGAAACAGAAATGAAATTGCCGACAGCATCCAAACCAGCGGTTGCACTCCAGCAACGCCTTGCACTTGCCAAAGTTGCAGTCCCTCATAGCGGTGATTAATGAAATAAATAATCAGCACGACTGCCAGTGGCAAACTGACGAGGGCAAATACTATCCGATATGCCCGTGCGCCAACTCTTTTTTCAGCCCAAGGACGCAGTGCCGCCAATCCGCTGTGGGCGATCGCAAATATTACCAACAAACCCAGCATGATGAAGTGACTGGGCGTTAACCAACTGAAGGTCATTAGGGATCGAAACTAGACGATAGGGATCAGTGTACAAGACCCATTCAGCGGATTCCCATTAACGAGGAATTTCCCGTGGGAAAAAGCGTCCTTGAAGCGCGTAGGATACCAACCCACTGTATTCTTGCAGGGTCAGCATGGTTTTTTGGCGGCGGTTTAGTGCTTCAGGCAGCGGGCTAGGGTATGGCAGCACCGTAAACCCAATGCTTTGAAAGGTGAGCAGCGATCGCATCAGGTGAGGCGGATCGGTCACCAGCAAAATTTGGCGAATGCTGCGGGGAAAAAGTGCCGCAGCCGTAAACTCAGCATTCTCTTCGGTCGTTTTAGAACAAAATTCGCCATCCACCGCCGCGTCAGGAATACCTCTCTGTTTCAGTTCACGGACAATCTTAAGATACTCTTGATGATTTCCACTGACAAAGATCAGCGGTGCGCGCTGGCTTTGCCAAAGGGTTGCAGCCGTTTCTGCGCGTTGGGGTGCGAAAAATTCGCCTCGTCCTAAAATGACGATCGCCTCAGCCGATTTTCCTGTATCGCCTGGAACTAAACTCACCAATCCTTGGTAGGCGAGGGCTAATCCGGGCGTGGAGAGCAACAGTAAACCACTGAGAAAAATGCCGATCAGAATGGATAGGAGCGATCGCCGCCAGCTAAATTGCTTAGAGAGTCGCCGCACTTTAAACCATCTGAGCAGCCCAAAATAACCAAGGGCAAATAAAACCAGACAACCATTAAATACTGGCTGAATAGAGAAGGAAATT
>JBBSCL010000586.1:0-2903 GCA_038250345.1 Leptolyngbyales cyanobacterium | reverse complement strand
GGCAGGCGTGGAGTGCGATCGCCTGTATGGTTTACCCAACGTGCGCTTACGCATGGTGCAATTGCAATTGGGCAAGGAAACGATCGAACTCATCGAATTTCTCACCCCCAAAGGTAGACCCATCCCCGCCGATTCGCGCAGTCACGATCGCTGGTTTCAACATCTCGCGATCGTCGTCAGCGACATGGAAAAGGCTTATCAACACTTGCGCCAACATTGGGTGCCCCAAACGTCACCGAATCCACAAACATTACCCGAATGGAATCCGGTTGCTGGAGGAATTCAGGCATTCTACTTCAAAGATTTGGATGGTCACAATCTTGAACTGATTCACTTTCCTGAGGGTAAGGGCAATCCAAAATGGCAGCAGGCAACAGAAGCGCTCTTTTTGGGTATTGATCACACCGCGATCGTGGTGGCTGATACCGTTGCTAGTCGAGCCTTTTATTGCGATCAATTGGGTATGCAATTGCAGCAAGAGAGTCAAAATTCTGGCTTAGAGCAGGAACGTCTCAGCGGTGTTTCTGAGGCGCAAGTACAAATCAGCAGTTTGAAAGCATCGACAGGGTTGGGGCTTGAACTGTTGGAATATATAAGACCCAATGACGGGCGATCGATGCCTGCTGATACTCACCCCAATGATTTGTGGGTCTGCCAAACCGAGATCGTGGTGCAAAAGACCACAACCGCAGCCCAGCAGCTAGCACTCCCATCTTCGATAACATCCTCAGTCATAATGTTTTCAGAACCCGTATTAGGCTTCAAGCAGGGCTTACTCATGCCAGATCCTGATGGTCATCTGCTTCGGATTGTTCTTGAGTAAGCTTGACACTCCCAGGGCTAAAGCCAGAAGGAATCTAGCTTAAGTGGTCTCGGTGAGCCAAGAATCCCCGTCGATTCATCGCGGGGAGTGTCACTTCATCGAATTGGGAATAGCAGAAGGATACACGCCATCAGCAATGAAAACAGGCTTCTGCCGATACTCCGCCTCTAGTTTCTTTTTCACATCCAGATCCCAGGTAAGGTCATAATCTCGCTCTAAATCAGCGACCACAAACGGACGAAGAACCCCTGTCACTGCGACCTTTTCACCATTCTTAATGGCTGGTTGAGTCATTCCTTTTGGGTTAGCACGAATCACTAGCAAATCATTCGCACCAAACAGTTTATCTTCATCCAATTTAAAGACACTGGCATTCTGCAAGTCTGTCACTTCACCTGTAACGGCTAAGGCTTTCCCATAGTATTGATTGGGATCTTGAGTAATTTCGCCTGGTTTGGGTGCCAGCGCGATCGATTGAGCAATAATCGCGGGTTTATTTTCATACTCACGGTAGGCATCTGGCTGTAAGCCCAATTTATAATCTCGCTCAATATCTGAGAAAACAAACTTGCGCGCTTCGCCAGTCACCTGCACTTCTAGCCCTGCATCCGTTGGTAACACGAATGGCTTGCCAGAAGCATTGAGAACTAAAATCGATTCACTGCCAAAAAATTGCTCATCACTCACTGTGAAGGAGCCGGGTCCAAATTTTTGAATCGGCTCACTGCGGATTGTGACAGTCTGACCCAGGTAGCGATCAGTATTGTTAGCAACTTCTTTTGTTGTCACATTGTTGGCATCAACTGAACTCTTTACTTGTGGTTGATTGGTATCACAAGCTGAAAGTAAAACCGTAACGCAGACGATCGCGATCGTCCCTTGAATAACTCCTCGCATTTTCGTAGTTAGATTTAGCATCGTTTGACTTCTATGTTGAATCACAGTAAATTCTCCTTGATGACTTGATTGGGTTTGGGGAGATATGAGCCTCAGTTAAACTCGATGGGTAGATCTAATGGAGCAATTGCATCATTTGAGATTCATTAAAAAGTTTTGCCTTGAGGCTATGCACCACCCAAGGATAAGTAGGGCAAAAAACGGGTAGAAATCTGGTAAGTTGACTTCTATAATCAGCTTCTGTTTTAGTTTCCGACTCATGATAGAAAGTACTCTCTGCCATTACTCCTATCGAAAGGCTGAGTTTTCTGGATAAGAAGTATCGAGTAACCACAGACCACATAAGGATACAGGTAGGGCACCTCAAAGCTTGCTTCCCGTAGGGTACTTGAAACCTCTGTCTACTCAAAAAAAACAAAATCTGGCTGTGGATCGCGGTTGACCCCTTCAAGCAGAGGATCTTAGGCTGGGTGGTGGGAGACCACAGCGCCAAGACCTTTGCTCCTTTGTGGGCGATCGCTTGCGCTAACTTGTCAGTTCGTAGAGACTTGGCACTGTCATTTCTACGTCATCGACGGTTGGTCTGTCTATCCCTGCTTTATTCCCGATGGCGGACAGATTCTCAGCAAGACCTATACGACGCGAAACGAAGGGTTGGTGGATTGACGGGAGAGCGATCGCAATGGCGAAAGCAGCGAGATTACCAGTGTCAGGCAACTGCTGCAACAACTCGATGTCAAAGGAGTGTGGGTGACACTCAATGCTCTACACACCCAAAAAAACAGTCTCTGAGATTGTCAGCAGCGGCAACCACTACTGCATTGGACTCAAAGCTAATCAACCCAAACTATTGAAACAGGCGCAGCAGTGCGCTTAAACTCAAGAGCCATTGAGTGACTATCAAGCGCTTGATAGATCGCATGGTCGAGTGGTCGAACATCGGGTGCGCGTGTTTGCGGCTCCACCACAGCTAGCGAAAGATTGGGCAGGTTTAGCGGCATTCGTTGCCGTGGAGCGTTCAGGTACACGCCAGGGGCAGCCTTTTCAACGACAATCTTGGTTTATCATCAGCCAGGTGATTGAGGCTCAACCCCTGGCAACGATGATTCAGAGCAAATCGGGGCACGACGGAAAATAAGCTGCATTGGGTCAAAGATGTGGTGCAAGCAGAAGATGCTTCGTT
>JBBSCL010000585.1:0-2924 GCA_038250345.1 Leptolyngbyales cyanobacterium | reverse complement strand
GACTGGACGAAAACGAGCGAACAACCGCAATTCCCGTAGGGATTCTCCTTCGGAGACGCTTCGCGAACGTTTTACTAATCGCGCTCCTTGCAATGCATCAATAATTCGATCAGGCAAACGTTGAGAACGACGCGATCGCGCATAGGCTGCCATTTCCCAACTAATCCGTTGCGCCAATTCATCTTGCTGATGCGGGTTTAACACATCCAATATTTGATTAAATTGAGTCACCAATACCAGCGCTTGGGTTTCTACTAAGCAGGCGATCGCCCGTATTCGCGTCGTCTGTGGCTCTAGCCCAATGGGTAACCGTTCTGGCAAAGAAAAAGTCTCTACCGCCTGGAGTATCTGCTGTAAGGCAGTTTCCGCTGTTAGCTGCAACGGGGCTGATTGCAGTGGAATCTCAACTTCGTCGAGATGTTCGTCGAGTAGCAAGGATGGATTAGGCTGGATTGCCTTGCCCAGAGTTTTGCTCAGCGATCTCGCCGATTGAAACAGAGCATACGCCGGATAGATCAAAATTTGGGCGCTCCAACTGGCAGCGACTTGCAACTGGCGCACGGTTTGCTGGCGGCGATCGAGCCATTGGCGCGTTTGGCGCAGCAGCTTACGAAAAACTTGGCTTTGGTATGGATCAGATGGCATGACAGGTGGGGCGATTCGTGAAACGTTAGCGCAGCTTTCCACAGGCTTCCTACGGGAATCGCCCAGTTCCCAAGTGGCAGACGTTCAACGGGTTCGTGGAAATTAAGCAACCCTGCCAAACTTCTCTCATAGTAAAACCTAACGCGATCTTTCGTAGCGATTTTTCGTAGCGATCGGCAAACTCAACACCGTATACTAGATGAGTTTACCCGGACTAGATTAAACTCTTGGGCGTTGACCTGCGTAGCTACGTTTATATCGATCGGTTGCAAGCTCAGCACGCCGCTTACCTGGGAACCGTTTCGATTGGGTTTCTTCCCCTTCCGGGCGACGCTTCCCTCTGGATTGAAATTTCTCCTGGGATTGAAATTAACCGGATTACCGATGTGGCGCTGAAATCGGCGGTGGTGCGTCCGGGTGTGCTGATGGTGGAACGTCTCTACGGCTTACTGGAGCTTCATTCCACCAATCAAGGAGAACTGCAAGCAGCCGGTAAAGCCATTTTGGATACCCTGGAAGTGCGCCGCCAAGATTGCCGCAAGCCTCGTGTGCTTTCTAGCCAAATTATTCGCAATATTGACCCCCACCATGCTCAATTGATTAACCGCACTCGTCGCGGACAGATGATCATGTCTGGGCAAACGCTGTATGTTTTTGAAGTGGAACCCGCAGCCTGGGCGGCATTGGCAGCGAATGAAGCAGAGAAAGCCGCGTTGATCAACATTTTGCAAGTGTCAGCGGTTGGCAGCTTTGGGCGATTGTATTTAGGTGGAGAAGAACGCGATATTTTGGCGGCTTCTCATGCGGTGCTGTCGGCGATCGAAAGTGTGCCTGGGCGATCGCCCGATGGTGGACGATTGGAATAATTGGGCGGCATTCAGTGCAAAAATAAATTGAGAACAAGGGCGCTTTCCGATGGATAAAGGGCAAAAAGCGGATGGCGGACGTTAGATATTTAACCCAGCTAAAGCAGCAAGTAGAATCGCTGCGACGCAGTGGACCTGATTCTGTTGCGGATGATGGGAAGCGTGGCGGCACTGAACAAGGGCGATCGCAGTCGCTTGATTTCCCCAGAGTGGATCTGAGCCATGCCGAATTAGTCGATGCCAACCTGAGCCACGCCAATTTCAGCTATGCCAATCTCAGCCATGCCAACCTAATTGGAGCTAACCTGACCCAGGCAAACCTACGCGGAGCCGACCTCAGCCACGCCAACCTGATCGGCACCGAGCTACACCAAGCTGACCTGCGCGATGCCGATCTGACTGGGGCACACCTGCAACGCACCAATCTGAGCCTAGCGCTGCTGCTGGGTGCCGAACTAGGAAACGCCAATCTCAGCGACGCAAATTTACACCAAGTAGAACTGGGTCAGATTCATTTTTATCAAGCAATCCTGCATCGGGCTACTCTCACTCAAGCTCATTTGTGTGGTGCCTATCTATTTGGGGCAGATCTTAGCGGCGCGAATTTGGCAGGCGCGGATCTCCGGTGGGCAAATCTGCGGAAGGTAAACTTGGCAGATGCAAATCTGCAAGGCGCAACTTTACAAAGCGCTAACCTCAGCGGCGCTTGCTTGCATCGTGCCAACTTGCAAGGAGCCAATTTGCAGCAGGCAATTTTTACTAATGCAACTCTCACCCATGCCAATCTGAACTATGCAAATGTAGAAAATTGCTACTTTCATCCAGCGGCAGTGCAAGGGGTAATTTGGGGCGATCGCCCGCCCTCATTCCGCTAACCACTGTCATATCAGCAAGTTAAGCTGCATTCCTTTGAGGTTGTCTGGCAAGACCCAGAAATAGGGCTTTAATATTTTTGTTAGGACTTACGCACCCGCCCCCTAAATCCCCCAATTCTGGGGGACTTTGATCTCTAGTTGTAAAGTTTTATGAAGATGTTGTAAAGTTCTTCATAAATCCCCCAATTCTGGGGGACTTTGATCTCTAGCTCCCTCAGAATTGGGGGTTGGGGGGCAAATTTGAGTTGATTTGCGTAAGTCCTGTTTGTCTCCAAAATTCAGCGTGGGTGCCTGCGGCATGACTTCTTTTTTAGGACAATTTCCAGATATTCAAACGCACTGGGCGCGATCGTTTATTGAAGCGTTGGCGCAGCGGGGAATTGTGCGCGGGTTTCCAGATGGCAGCTTTCGACCAGAGCAAGCGGTCAGTCGGGCAGAGTTCGCGATTGTGTTGCAGACGGCTTTCCCGCGATCGCCGATTCGTCCCTATCAGCCATTTTTGGATGTGCCAGCCACTTATTGGGCAACGGGTGCTATT
>JBBSCL010000584.1:0-2924 GCA_038250345.1 Leptolyngbyales cyanobacterium | reverse complement strand
GGCTGAGGATTGCTCTGACAGGTAGATAGAAATTGCCTGATCATATTCACCTGTGTGCTGAAAAGCTTTTAGGGCAGCCTGTTGACGAAATTCTAAGGCAACCTCGCCGTTATTCTGGCGGAGGGCTTGCAAGTAGAGGGGATATTGGCTCGGCTGGCAAAGCACCGTGAGATTGGCATAGTTTTTTGCCGAAGCCCGCAGCATTGCCGGACCGCCAATGTCAATTTGCTCGATCGCCTCGGCAAGGGATGCATCAGGACGGGCGATCGTGGTTTCAAACGGGTACAAATTCACCACCACTAGATCAATCGGTCGAATATCCTGCGCCGCCAAATCTGCCATATCTGCTGGCACATCGCGCCGTGCCAAAATGCCGCCATGAATTCGAGGATGCAGCGTTTTAACCCGTCCACCCAAAATTTCTGGAGAACTCGTGTAGTCTGACACTTTGGTGACAGGCAAGCCTGCTGACTGCAAAGCGTTTGCTGTGCCGCCACTGCTGATGATATCAAACTTAAATTCTTCAACCAGGGAACGGGCAAACTCTACTAATCCCGTTTTATCTGATACGCTCAGCAGCGCTAGACGTGCCATGCTCAAAACTCCCACTAAATCATTCTCTTGAGTTTAGCGGACGAGAGCGTATGGGTTCAAAATTAGGAACTGGAGATTAGGGGCTAGGAGTCCGGGTTGAGGACTACTTCTGCTCCATTTGGCGTTTCATTTGGTCGCGGGCAGTTTGCAAAATAGTGCGAAGTCCGGCTTTTTGTTGGTTATCGAGCCGTAAAAAAGTAGAAAATTGTTGGCGCAAGCTTTCAGTGCGGGTGGCATCCGGGCGTTTTAGCTTACTGGGATCAAGACCACTCGCAAGGATGGACTCTAGTTGGTCAAAAGCAAATTCGCTAATGGTTGAAAGTGCTTTTTGCTGTTGGGTATTGAGCCGAATGGGGTTTTTTACACTAACTTCAGCGGGTTTAGCCGAGTCAGGAGCCGGAACGGAAATAGGCTGAGCGATCGCGCTAAAACTAGACAGACCGCAAATAACAACCGCGATCGCGCTAGCAGAACCAGAGATGACCACAGACGATTTTAGTTTCATGGTTTAAAGACAAACGAGGTTTATGAGGGCTAGCGCATAAAATGGCGCATCAAGCAGACATCGAATGGGAGACGAACCATAAGATGCATTTTACATAGACTAAGTAAATTCAAAAAAGTTTCGGAAGAATTCATGTCAAACACTCTTTACTCAATTTCTGTGCCGCCCAAAAGCGGACGATCGCCCCAAGGAGCCGTTGTGCTGCTGCATGGCTGGGGTTCCAACTGTCAGGATCTCGTTGGACTGGCAGACTACATGGATTTGTCAGACTATCAACTGGTGTTTCCTGAAGCACCTTTTCCCCATCCTTACAATTCCACGGGCAAGATGTGGTATGCCTTTCCACAAGACTACAGCTTTTGGGGCAAACCAGATTTTGGCGATCGCCCCGACCTGTCCACCAGTCGTCAGCGGCTCATCGAATTTTTGACTCATTTCACGCAAACTACCAACATTCCCTTTTCGCGGATTATTCTGGGCGGTTTTTCCCAAGGGGGCGCAATGACATTAGATGTGGGAGTGCGGCTGCCATTCGCAGGTTTAATGATTTTAAGTGGCTATCTCCATGCCCCGCTGCAACCCCAACAGGCTTCCTTGCCGCCAACCCTGATGATCCACGGGCGGCAAGATCAGGTAGTGCCGTTGCCAGCAGCCCAACAAGCGCGTGATAGCTTGGAGGCGATCGGTATCACTCCAAACTATCAGGAGTACGATATGGGGCATGAAATTCAGCCACTGGCGTTAAGCCAAATACAAAGTTTTGTTAAAGAGAGGCTGTTAATTAATAACGAGCCGTGAATATTCGGTTACATAGGAAGCAAGTCGGCTAAGATAGGCGAGGACGAATACGGATAGCCCATCGTCCCAGGTTTTCATTAAGCCTTGAACACTGCAACCCGGAGGTATCAGTCATGCCAGCATTAAATGTAGAACGAGAAAAAGTTTCCAGCTTGACTGAGAATGAGGTTGCACAATTGGCAGCACGGTTAGAGCAAGATGATTACCCCAACGCCTTTGAAGGCTTAAAGGATTGGCACTTGTTACGGGCGATCGCGTTTGAACGTCCTGATATGGTGGAGCCTTATCTCTCTTTGCTCGACATGGAAGCTTTTGACGAAGCTTAGACTTTAAGCAGTAAAACTCAAGAACTGAAGATTTACGATTGCAGATTTGAGAGCCTGGACTGATGATGAACTCATTAGTTTAGGCTCTCAAATTTTTTATGCAGGGTTGTCGGGTTTTAATTGGCGTGGGGGGTGGCATTGCTGCCTACAAAGTGTGCGAAGTCGTTTCAGCCTTGGCAAAAGATGGGGTGGAAGTCCGCACGATGTTGACGGATGCGGCTCAGGAATTTGTTACAGCGCTGACCTTTGCCACCTTAAGTCGGCATCCCGCTTATGGCGATCGCGATTTCTGGCAGCCTGTTCACGGTCGCCCGTTGCACATTGAGCTTGGCGAATGGGCGGATGTTTTTGTACTCGCGCCGCTGACGGCAAACACCTTAGCAAAGCTAGCCCACGGCATGGCAGATAATCTGCTGACCAATACAGTTCTAGCCTCCAGATGTCCCGTGCTGCTAGCTCCAGCCATGAACACGGATATGTGGGAACAGGCGGCGGTGCAGCGCAACTGGCAGCAATTGCAGACTGATCCGCGTTACCACACCCTCGCGCCCGGATCGGGGCTACTGGCGTGCGATCGCGTCGGGGCTGGACGGATGGCAGAACCCAGCGAAATTTTGCCCTATGTGCGATCGCTGCTGCACACCCAGGGCGATCGCGATCTGGCAGGCAAACATATTTTGATTAGCGCTGGCGGCACTCGC
>JBBSCL010000583.1:0-2939 GCA_038250345.1 Leptolyngbyales cyanobacterium | reverse complement strand
TGCAGATTAATAAGGCTCCCGGCGTTTGCAGGGTTGCTAGGGCAATCATCAGTTCTGGCTTGGAACCTGCTTCTAGACCAAACTGGTAAGGCTTACCAAATTTGACGAGCGACTCGACTAAGTGACGCTGCTGGTTGCACTTGACTGGAAATACGCCGCGATAGGCACCGTCGTAGTTGTAACGGGCGATCGCCTTCGCAAATGCTGCATTCAGCCGCTCGATCCGGTCTGCCAAAATATCCGAAAAGCGAATCAGTAGGGGAAGATCCAGGTTTCGCAGCTTGAGGGAATTGACCAGTTCATATAAATCTAAAGAGCCACCGCGATCGCCTTGGGGTGAAACGGTTATGTGTCCTGCCGCGTTAATCGAAAAGTAGGGTTCGCCCCAGCCGTTAATCCGATACAGTTCTTCGCTGTCTTCGATTGTCCAAGTTGGTGAGGCTGGGGGAATCGTGGATTGATGACCATTGGAACGCGGGTCGCGATCGCGCTTTTTCTCGCGATCGCCCGGTTTTGGGATAGTCTCCTGAGCCGCTTCAACCGCTTTAGACTGATTCATTACCGTCGTTGGCTGATCCAATGACTCAGCATCAGCATTCGTCGCAGTTGAGCGTCTTCCCATTCTTTTTTTCCTGTGATTGTTACAGCTTGACAGACTTGATAGTCTAGCGTACCTATACAAAAACTGTGCGTAGGGCAGAATACGGCGTAACAATAAAGTGATTAACTCAAGCGTTAAGCGGCTAAATCGAGGGGTAAGGTGATGCTAATGGTTGTGCCTGTTCCCACTTGGCTGGTGACACTAATTTGACCAGAATGAGCCTCTACACAGCGCTTGACGATCGCCAATCCCAACCCCGTCCCTTGAATTGACGTGGCATTAGAAGCCCGGAAAAAGGAATCAAACAGCCGGGTTTGATCCGCTTCAGGAATCCCAATGCCTTGATCTTGCACCAAAAATGTTGCAGACTGCTCGGCTGGATCAATCCTCAGCATCAGTTGCACCGTGGTGCTAGGTGGAGAATATTTGATTGCGTTGGATAATAGATTGGTCAAAATGTAGCGCAAGAGCCTCTCATCCATCCAGGCATTTGGGCTATCTCCCTGACTGTTGAAGACAATGGAATGGGAGCTTCCTTCAAACATCGAAAATTCTTCAGCTAAATCTCGGCAGAATTGCTCTAGGTGAAGCGGTGCAGGCTGAAAACCCAGCCGATCTGCTTCGGCTTGCCCGATGAACAAAACATCTTCCATTAATTGGTTCATGGAGCGAACCGATGTTTTAATTCGCTGTAGGTAAGCGTATTTTTGAGGCTCTGTAAGATTCTGTCTTTTTTCTAATAGCTCGGTGGCGGTGCGAATAATGGCGAGAGGATTGCGAAATTCGTGAGAAACGGTGGAGACAAACTGAGATTTTAGCTGATTGAGTTCTTTCTCTTTTTCCAATGCTTGGGAGAGCAGTTCGGTCTGGCGACGATCGCTCATATCCCAAAACACCATGACGGCTCCTAGCACTTCTCCAGAAGGTCGCGTGAGCGGCGAGGCACTGTCGCCAATGGGGATGTGGGTTCCAGTTTTGGTTACTAATGCAGTGAAGTTATCCAGATACTCCACCTGTTGCGATTTCAACACCTTTGCGATCGGGTTTTCGGCGGGCGTTTCGGTCACTTCATTGATCAACTGAAGCACAGTCGTCACTGCTTGACCCAAGGCATCCTCCTGTTGCCAGCCCGTTAATGCCTCAGCAGCGGGGTTCATAAACGTGATCATGCCTTCAGCATCTGTGGCAATCACGGCATCGCTCATGGAACGCAGCAAGGTCGCCAGTTGATCTCGATTGTCTTGAAGTTCGCGATTAGCTTGATGTTTAAACAAACCGATCTCCACAGCAACGCGCAGATCGTCAGCGGTAAAGGGTTTGACGATATAGCCAAAGGGTTGAGTTTCCTTTGCCCGTTGCAGGGTGCTGTCGTCGGCATAGGCAGTCAAGTAAATGATCGGAATATCGATCTGCTCTCGAATCTGGGCGGCGGTGGTAATCCCATCCATAGAGCCTTTTAAGACAATATCCATAAGGATGAGGTCGGGCTGAGTTTCAATCACTTTGGCGATCGCCATTTCCCCCGATGAAGCGGTCGCCGTGACGATGTATCCCAACCGGTCCAGTTGACTAATAATTGTTTTTGCGACGATTACCTCGTCCTCAACCACCAAAATCTTCGTGCTAGCCATTCAACCTCCTTTTTGTGATGCAAACTGTTTTGATGATGCAGACTGTGGAAATTTTATCTTAAACGTTGTTCCTAGGCTGCGATCGACGGCAAGGCTGCCTTCTAGTTGCTCAGTTGACAAAGCATAGACCAGAGAAAGACCGAGGGATTGGATATTGTTTAAATCTAAATGGTCTGGCAATCCAACCCCGTTATCTTGAATGATTAACTCAAGCTCGTGCCCAACCTGCCGTAGCTGAATCTGAATCTTTCCGGGCTGGCTGGTTGGAAACGCGTATTTGAGCGCATTGGAGACTAACTCGTTGATAATCAATCCACAGGGAATCCCTTGGTCGAGGCTTAAAATCACTGGCTCCACATCCACTTGCAGGGCGATCGCCCCAGGGGAAACTTTGTAGGTAGTCAATAGGCTTGTGGCTAAGCTTTGAATATAGTCAGCCGCATCAATTTGTTCCAGGTCTGATGAAATATATAGCTTTTTATGGATCAAAGCCATAGATTCAACCCGACTTTGGCTTTCTCTCAGCGCCTGGACGGCGGGAGAGTCTTGCAGGTTATGGGCTTGCAGTTGCAGCAATCCAGACACAATCTGGAGGTTGTTTTTCACCCGATGGTGAATTTCTTTGAGCAGCACTTCTTTTTCGGCGAGGGCGGCTCTGAGGTGAGTTTCTGCCTGCTGCCGTTCTGCTAATTCGGTTTGAGCGCGTT
>JBBSCL010000582.1:0-2941 GCA_038250345.1 Leptolyngbyales cyanobacterium | reverse complement strand
TGGTTCAAGACTCTCAGAATGTGCAGCAAGTTCGTAAAGCGCTACAACTGGTTGCACCATTGCCTATGATATGGGCAACCGAAGCCGATTGTGCCCGCGCTCTGTCGGATTTCACAGCCTATCATTTGTCAAATAGTTTAGGATTACTGGATGCTTTGATTGCTGCTTGCGCTGTGGGGCGGGGTTTAACACTATGTACATTTAATGTTAAACACTCCGAGTCGTCCCTAATCTTTTGACAGGACAGCCTTATGCTCGTTGATCGCAACCGAACAAATCGTTGCCGCAGCGAAATTAAAGATAATTGGTTAGGATGCCGACGGTGTTGATCGCCGCTGAACTCAATCGATGTTTGTCATTCACTAAGATGCAATTGCTTGAATTGCTGTTACCCTTGCAACAGACTCAGTTTAAGGACTTTTTCTGATGACAATCCAGTTTATCGTTCCTTTTAGGATCATCTTAGCTGCGTGGGCGATCTCCCCTGTTTTTGCAATGACCGCGATCGCCCAATCGCCAAACCCTACACCCAAGATCATTACGACTGCTGTGTATCAGTGCGATGACGCAAAAGGCTTCTCGGCAAAGTATTTTGACAATGAAACCGTCCAGGCAACCTTTGGCAGCAAGGTGATTGTGCTACCTCAAATGCAATCTGCTTCGGGCGCAGAATACAGCAACGGCAGCGTCACAATCTCCACCAAAGGAGATGAAGCGATGGTAAATGTAGGTGACGCACAACTATTCAAAAACTGTGTTGCCGTTGGCGGACTGGTTCAAGGCATGTGGTAACTATTTCTTTAGGAAATTTATGTGGGACGAGATCGCAACGCACATTAGCCAGAGTATTGGTCAACCTTTTCAGCTAGAAACTCGGCGATCGGTGAGTGGCGGCTGCATTAACTCTGGCTACGCAATTTCTGGCAGTCAGCAAACTTACTTTGTCAAAGTGAATCAGGCAACGCAACTTGCCATGTTTGCAGCAGAAGCGGCAGGACTCGATGAAATGCTTGCCAGTCAAACGATTCGCGTCCCTAAACCCATTTGTTGGGGAACCGCAGCGGATTCTGCCTACCTGGTTTTGGAATGGTTGGAATTGAGCCACATCAGCGGATCGGGTTGGGAAGCAATGGGTCACAAGTTGGCGGCACTGCACCAAACCACCAGCCGCAAAGGGTTTGGTTGGCAGATCAATAATACGATTGGCGCGACGGTTCAAATCAATGATTGGAGCATGGACTGGACGGAATTTTGGGCGGAACATCGACTCGGCTATCAGTTCAAGTTGGCGGCTGAGCGGGGAGGAATTTTTCCGGGTCAAAATCGCTTACTTAAGGCGATTCCTAAATTACTATCGGGACATGATCCACAGCCAGCTTTAGTGCATGGTGATTTGTGGTCAGGCAATGCCGCAGTGACTCAGGCGGGTGAACCCGTGATTTTTGATCCCGCAACTTACTATGGCGATCGCGAAGTGGATCTGGCTATGACTGAATTATTTGGCGGCTTTCCGGCTGACTTCTATCGCGGCTACAACTCAGCATTCCCTCTAGATTCTAGCTACTCTCAGCGCAAAACTCTCTACAATCTCTACCACATCCTCAATCACTTCAACCTGTTTGGCGGCAGCTATGCCGCTCAGTCAAACCGAATGATTCAGCAAATCCTGAGTTTTAGTGAGTAATTTCACTAACCAGAGAGCATTCAGATTTCTTTGTCCCGAACTTTTAGCTCTAGATGCTCACAAATCGAGTTGATCACTTTCACATAAGCATCTGCCGCTGCCCGGATGGAGTTACCGCTACAGGCACTACTTTCAAAGTTTAAATCGCCGCACTCTACACCCACCACCATTTCTACCGGCGAATCGGCTCCCGTTAGGATGGAAGGTCTGATCCAAAAGCGAACGAGCTGCCGCAGGGGGATGTCATACCATTCGTCTACCGCTTGGTCGATCGCCCGTTGAATCGCCTCGAATGGGGTTCGCCCGACCGCAGTGACGGTGATCTGATCAGTGCATCCTTTCAATAAAATAGTCGCCTCACTTTCATCGCTAACAGTCATTTGCAGACTTTCTAACTGAAAGGTCTGCGATCGCGGCACCTGGACTAGCGGAAGTCGCCCAATATTATCTAGATTCAATAAAAAGGCACCCACCGAAAATACTCCAATGTGGTGATTCACTTCACGCCCGGTATCAGCACAGACCGTTGGTAGAGTGATATAGAAATAGCCATCTACTTGGGCGCGATAAGCGTCTACCACCGTTCGAGCAAATTGCTGCGGCTCTTGAGTTACAATCACGTCTACCGCTTGGTCGATCGCCGTTGCCAGCCGCAAAGCATCACAGAAATTGCCAATTTGCAATTCTCCTGACAGTTCCCAAATGGATTGATCAAATGGGCAAGCTTTTACCTGATTTAACAATCCCCAATACGCATCTTTGCAGGCTTGATCTGCTCCTGCTACCTTAAACTGCTCCCAAAAAGCCAGCGCTAAATTCCAATCAAAGTATGTGGTGTGCCACTGAACCGGGCGAGGGGCGAGTCGTCGTAACAGATTTGTATAATATTCGCAGCGAGGATCATGTCTTGCCAAAACGTTTTGGAAAACATTTGCAGTGACTAAAGCAGTACACAAAACATTCGGCAGATTGCTTGGAGGCATATTTCTTACCTGTAGATGCGATCGAGTTGAGGCATATACTCACCACACACCACTGTCACGAGTCAGTTGATCATTCAGTTGCTCAGTTGATGCAGCAGGGGGCTTTTACTGCATCATTTCTTTCGATCAACTACTTTGCTTGCCGTTCACGCTCCTTTTCTGCACAGACCATCACTTGAGTCGATTGAATTTCTTCCACCAAGCTTTCTAATTTTGGAATGCTGGCACAACTGGTTCTCACTTCTCTCATCAAAGCTTCTAGATCATCCATCCG
>JBBSCL010000581.1:0-2943 GCA_038250345.1 Leptolyngbyales cyanobacterium | reverse complement strand
GTGAACACCGACCGCACTGTGGGTGCCAGAATTGCAGGCGCGATCGCCAAGCAGTATGGCAACAGCGGCTTTAGCGGACAGATCACACTTAACTTTAACGGGTCAGCGGGTCAAAGCTTTGGAGCCTTTAACCTGCCGGGACTGACCCTTTCCCTAGAAGGAGAAGCCAACGATTATGTCGGCAAAGGAATGCACGGCGGCGAAATCGTCATTTTCCCTCCCGCCGCCGCTACCTACGATTCATCTGAGAATGTGATCATCGGCAACACTTGCCTCTATGGTGCAACTGGCGGCACTCTGTACGCATTAGGTTTGGCAGGTGAACGGTTCGCCGTCCGTAACTCTCAAGCCAAAGCCGTGATTGAAGGCGCTGGCGATCACTGCTGCGAATATATGACGGGCGGCGTGATTGTGGTGCTGGGCAAAACCGGACGCAACGTTGGCGCTGGCATGACAGGCGGACTCGCTTACTTCTTAGATGAAGACGGTAGCTTCTCTGCCAAGGTCAATCCAGAAATTATCAAACCTCAACGGATTACCTCTGTCGTTGGTGAACAGCAGCTAAAAGAGTTGATTCAGGCACAGTGCGATCGCACAGGTAGCCCCAAAGCCAAGAAAATCTTGGAAAACTGGAAGGAGTGCCTGCCAAAGTTCTGGCAAGTGGTTCCCCCATCCGAAAAAGACTCCCCCGAAGTGAATCCAGAAGCCTCCACGGGTAAGCTGCTTAGCTCGGTGTCTTAAACAGGTTGATCGCTAAAAATGAAGCGGTGTTTCCCGATGCAGCAATCTTAGTAGGTTGCTGCTTTTTTGATATATTTTCGATTGAGCGATCGCCCAACACATTGCCGCTAGTCCTAGTAGAAATATGGCGAAGTTAGGAAACATTGACATAGCAAACAAAAATTCTGAGTTCGATTGTGGTGCTGCATTTCTTCTGTCAGAAAAGGAATGTCCAGAAAGCAAAATTGTCATAGTTGAGCCAAGTTCGGAGGTTGAAATTCAGCAGAAAAATCCCTATGTAGTTGTTAGAAGTAAAGGTTTGAATAATCCCGATATTCTTGCTGAGGAATTATATGAAGTAGCTCAAAGGGGGCTTGATTTGCTTTGTATAAGTCGCATTGCAAATCTTTCTATTCACAGAGCCTCTGATGAACATCTAATTTGGTGGCGGGAAAGTTTTCAACAAATCCTGAGAGTAGTTTGTGTATACAAACTGAGATCTGGAGCAAGCATCATGTCAAGTGATGCTTTACATCCACAGCAATATCATGAAAACCTAAGATATTTTCGACTATCGCAAATCACGGATGATCTTTCAGATGCCTATCGGAATATGTATTTAGCTCTTGAACTTTTAGTTAGTTCAATTAGCCCCAAAAGAAGTAATGAATCTGAGCTTGTATGGTTAAAACGAGTACTTAAGGATGAGGCTAATAATATTCCAGACTTTCCGGCTGTAGATGAAGAAATAATCAGAGAAATTTACCGTGATGTACGCTGCCGCTTATTTCATGCAAAGGAAAAATATATTTTGCCACAAAGTTATGACTCATCAGAAAAAAGAACATTACTCGGATTTTAAGGGAGTTAACAACCATAGTTCTTTCTTTAGCAGAGAATCATTTGAATCTTGGTCGTAATAAAAGTTATTCACCACGTAGCGCATTTAAATCAACTACTGAATGGATGAAGCTACAGCCAGAAATGATTATTTCAGGTATGAAAACTACAGCGAGATACGCTCCTGAATTTTCTAACCTTGACCGTGAAACTGTTTTGGGACAAATCGGTTCAACTGATCTAGAAAGATTTGGAAATCTATCAGAGTTTTTCTTTCAGTCTTCCAGCACAAACACTTCGCTTCCTGTGAATTTAGCAGCAGAGATAACTGCTGAGTTCATTGATCAGCTTCAGGTATTAGCAGGCTTGGAGTTTATAGATTCAGATGGATCAAAATATTTCTTCAAAACATAATCTTTATTGAAAGAGGGTTGCAAGCGATCGCTCAACATACCGTCAAGATCTCTCCTTTATCTTTACCATTGCCTTCAACAACGATCTTCAGCGTCACACAAATGCTGGGATTTACCTAGCGCCTCCTACTCTGGAACAGACTCTAGCCACACTTCTAAATCAGCCAACGTTGCAAAATCCAGCAGAGCTTCACCCAACGCCTCTAATTGAGCGATCGATAATTCATCAATCTGCAACCTTACTTCGTCAGGAAAAGTTCCCACTCGCCGAGTGAGTTGACGAATGATCAGCGATTTTGCTTCTTCCTGCCGTCCTTCCTGCCGTCCTCGTTGCTCACCAATTTGCTCTCCTTCTGCTTTGGCTTCTTGATACACTCGTGTTTCCTGCAAATTCAGTCCCAGCATCGCTTCAATCTCCCGACGACTTAGATTTGTGAACTTATAAACCATAATTGTCGTAATCATCTCCATGATGGCACGACTCCTTTCTGGCTGTAACTCCTGAGATGAACGTGCCAGTAGACTCCGGGCTGCTTCTGGTGCCCGATTCTCCTGAATCGTCGTCAACATCATTAACCCAATTCCTAGCGGCAATTGATCCATCTCACCTAATCCATCTAAATACACCCGATGGACGCGATCTCCCTCCAGCAGATCTTGATAAGGAACAGTGTTGCTTTGTTCAATTGAACGGGATGGATAAATCACGACCGCTTGCCAATCACTAAATCGCTCCCGGTTGCGATAAAAGTACAAAAACGATTCTCCAAATAGTCGCTCGTAAAGCTGTTCGTCCTTTTGAAACTGCACCTCACAGAAATAGACTACGCCAGGTATTTCAGATTCGGGTGGCAGGAATACTCCATCAATTTCAAACTTGGGTTCTTTGACTGCAACCGAATCAAATCGATAATTTTGGGCATTGGGAGGTGGGCTTTCTAATAGCTCAAACAGTAGGGTTGGAGACTGT
>JBBSCL010000580.1:0-2950 GCA_038250345.1 Leptolyngbyales cyanobacterium | reverse complement strand
CTGCGGTGTCAATATTAATTCAATCCAGGGTGCAGGAGTTGAACCCGCCTGGGGCGAATTATGAGTTCGCTGCCTAAACCGCTCGGCCAACCCTGGGTTTAGCATCTATTGTATATTGATTTTCAATTTTGTTTGCTTTCTAAAAAATACTCTGCTTAACAATAAATGCTCGGTTTGCGTTGGGGCAATCTATCAGTATAGGCGTAGTTTTCATCAGGCTATTGTTCGCCAACCTGATACCTAGCGTTAAATAGTGAAAGGTTCTAGTGCGTATTCTTTCCATCGGCGTTGATACCATTCGGCAATATAAGGTCGAACCGTGAACTTGGGGGGATAGCCGTCTTTTACGTCAATCCGAATGAAAGAGTAGGGGCGGCGTTTTTGAGAACCTTGTCCACTGCGACCGATAAATAAGTGAGAGTGGGCAACGGGATACGGTTGTTCTGAGCCTTCCAATAGGTCTGAGCCTTCAAGTCGCTGCCGCCTTAAGCTGAAGCCACTGCCGCCGCAAACAATCCAGTTTGTGTTAGCGTCTGCATGACCAGTATTCGCTGTACGAAGATGTTCCAGGCAATGAGCATGACCGTTAATCACGAGATCGACAATCGGGCGATCGCCGCTTGCTTTCCCCACTGATTCAGCGACGGCATCTAACACTTGCCGCAATCGATAACGAACCGCCAACGTTTGCGCTTGATGCCATTTAGTTGCTTCTGTTACGTAGGGCGGATGATGGAAGTAGAGAATGCGTCCCCGCACCGACTCGGTGTTCCAGGATTCAATCAAGCGCTGCTCTAGCCATTCCAACTGTTCGCGATCGCTAAAGCTAGTTTCATCTACGCTTAGTTGCTTGGTGATGTCGCGAGTAATTTCCGCCAGTTGCTCTATCTTCGCCTGAATGTCATTCCACTGTTCCTCCTGTTCTGGCTGTTTGCAGTCTAAGCGATCGGCTTCTTCAAGCAGCGATCGCTGTTCTTGTTCCAGTTCATCCCGTTTCTGATGTAGTGCCTGCCGCGCCGCTTCTCCAGCCAAATTATCAGGTAAGGGTAGGGGCGCGTTAAAGGTGTTAGAATCAAGCGCAAAAAAATCAATTCCTCCAGCTCGAAACGTATAGTAGCGATTGGGCAGGCGAGTAAATTCTCCAGGTCGGTAGCGCAAGCAACGCCCAGTCTCAGTTTTAGCCGTGTAGTGCTGGTCGAGATGGCGTTCTAGCTCTGCATCGGTCAGAAATCGCTTTAAATAATCCAAAAACGCTTGAGCGTATGCATTGCCCTGACCAGAGCCATGCCAGCCTATATCCAAATCCAGCCGATTGCGAACCAGGTATCGAAATGGGGATGCTGCTTGAGCGATCGCTCCAGACCACCAGGGCATATCGTAATAATCATGATTTCCTGGAGTGGGTAGAAAGGGCTGATTGAAAGTCATTTGATCGTAGGTGATGCGATTGGGGCGATCGCCGCCGACTAAAAACTCACGATAGGGTTTAATAAAATTTTTTGGATAATATTCGCTAGACCCAACCAAATAGATCACATCGCCCGTGTGCAATACAAAGCGGCAGTCTTGACGGTGGGGCAGCATTTGTTCGGCTATTTTCCGCTGGGGATTGTGCCCCCGATGATAGCCAGAGCCAGTGTCGCCAATCACCATAAAGGAAAAATCAGGGCTATCAGCCACGTCATCGTCCAGAACCAACGTTGTTTGGTCAATGTTTTTTTGAGCGATTAAGCGATCGCTCCAGCGCACACGCTGCTGCATTTTTGCGATTTTAGTCGCGTTATCTGGCTCAATGATAAAGGTCATTCCTACACCCACTGTACTTACTGACCACTATCCACGATTCGCTTCAGCAATGAATCAATCCATAGTTTTATCTGCACAGAACCGCGATCGAGTCAGAATGACCTATACCCTACGCGAAACTTGCCCCTTCAAACAAGCTTCTGGGATACCACAAACCCAAATATTGAGTGTTTATGCGGGATAAATTTAATACTTTTATTGGGCTTCTTCGCTGCTAAATTTGCTGCGCTGAGTGAAATCTTCTGGGCGTAGGCTGGAGATAAAATCGCGAAACTCTTGCCGCTCGGCTTCATCGGCATCGCGATCGACGGGAATGGAGGCATCGGCAATCACTTCTTCTAATACCCAAATGGGGCAATTTGTTCGCAGAGCCAGAGCGATCGCGTCACTCGGACGGGCATCAATTTCTTTTTTCACATCCCCATGAGCCACCGTCAGCGACGCATAAAAAGTATTGTCTTGCAGGGAATGAATCACAATTCGTTCTAGGGTCATATCCCATGCTTCTATCATATTGACTAACAGATCGTGAGTCAGCGGGCGAGGAGGTGCCTGGTTTTCGATCGCGTTGATAATCGCTTTTGCCTGGTCGTTTCCGATGTAGATAGGCAGCGCTCGGCGTTCAGTAAAATCTCTCAAAAGCACAATCGGACTGCGGGTTACCGCATCCAATGCAATTCCAGCGACTTTCATTTCAATCATCGTCTTAGCCTCTAGAACACCTGAAACGAAATCAAAACCAGCGGAGAAACAACCAAAGGAACTCTAATTTAGTACATTCTCGATCATAAGAGGCGGAAATAAATCGCTGAGCAACCCATGAGAATGTGACAGTCTAAAAACTCTGTCGAAAGTTTGACTAAACTCTACCGATTTTCCAGAAGCCATTCAATCAGCGACCACTCAAGCTGAGTGAACCAGTTATACAATAGCGGTATACCTCCCTGACATTCAGTATGCCCTGATTGATACCCAAATCCCATCGCTTCAGCACTAAATTTTATGGTAATTGCTCAACTCAGAGGGAATAAGGATTCCAGGGGATTTAAGGCAGCCAGGATAGACTCAAAAGCAGAGAAACCTTGTCGTCTTCCAGTATTGACAATAGAACGCACCGGCGCAAACAGATCTCTGCCCCACTCAG
>JBBSCL010000579.1:0-2951 GCA_038250345.1 Leptolyngbyales cyanobacterium | reverse complement strand
TTTCATTTATCTCTGTGATTTGGCACTCTGGGAGCAATTGTTTGACCCCGTAATGCTGAATGTTCCCCCAGCTTCTACCGCTCAAGACCTGGTAGATTTGGGCTATGTTGCCTTTTATTTATTAGCGGGTAGAACAAGAACCGATACAGGACAACTGCTCGATCCAAGAAATCGCGAACATTGGCAGACGGCAGATCCTTTTTTGAAAGGTTTCATTTTGCGGTTGATGGGGTTGGATGTGCCGTTTGAAAGCGCAGAAGTGGCGCGACGGGAACTTGCGCGATCGCCCCAACTAATGATTACGCCCTTATCCAATGGGTCAGCGATCGCAGAACCGATGACTGAACCAAAAATTCCGCTCTGGTCGATTTGGCTGCTGAGCTTGATAGGAATCGGCATGTTAGCTTGGTTAATCTGGTTGCTGCTGCCGAAGCCAAACCCTAGCCCCGACATTGCGGTTGCGCCCCAACTGGCAAACTTAAAAGATGTGGGCGGCATTCCTGCTGGCAAATTTACCTATACGGCAGCAGCCGACGGCATTTGGAGCTATGTGCTGCAACAGCCCGATCTGATCCAAAAAGGGGAAACCCTAGAACAGCGCCTGCAAGCAGCCCAGCCTAAATTGCAGCTTCAATACCAACCTGTGGCATCGCCAGAAGCCGCGATCGCTCAAGTCCAGTCGGGTAAAGTCGCCTTTGCTGTGGTGCCGTTGATTGCTCCCCTACCCGATACCCTAAAAGCAACGGCGATCGCCCATGATGGGTTAGCGTTCGTGGTTGCCTTCAGCTACTCCAACCGCAACAATAGCCTGCCCAAACAGCTTCAGGGCAAAATCAGTATAGAACAATTACAACAACTCTACAGCGGCAGAATCACAAACTGGCAAGAACTGGGAGCCTCGGTGCTTCCTGTAAGTCTGTATCAACCTATGAACCAAGAGGCAATGAGTGTATTTGATCAACGGGTATTGAAACCGCTTTCCAGCAGGAGTGGCAGCCGTCAAGCTCAGGTCAAATCCTTACCCGACTTAGAGCTATTTCGCACCATCCTTCGAGATTTTGAATCGCGGCAAATCGGCGGCATTGGATTTAGCTCCCTCAGTAAGATAATTGGGCAATGTTCCGTCTATCCTTTAGCCGTGCAAACCTTGGAAAACAAAGCCGTGCAGGCAGTTGTGCTGGATGATAACCGGGCGATCTCCCCCACCACTGACCTCTGTGACAAAAAAGGTAGCTATCAGCCAAGTGTGGAGTTGATCAAAAGCGGACGCTATCCCCTGGCATATCCAATTGCGATCGTGTATTCTCGTCGAAATGATCAACCTGCGATCGGCGAAAAATTTGCCGAAATGCTCAAAACTCGTGAAGGTCAAACCCTACTCCGCCAAACCGGATTAGTACCCTTAAATTGAGTGCGGAGTGCTAAACCCCGAAGCCTGAAACCCTGACCCTGCACCCTAATTCGTTTCTGCCAACACTTCCTGTAAACGGTTTCTAAACTCTCCTTTGGGATGCCCGCCTTTTACTTCTCCCAGAATCTTGAATTCTTCAGATTCTGGCGAGTCGCAAATCAAGTAGGTGGGCCAGCCCATTTCAGCTTTGTCTGGATATTGAGTTAACAAAATCTTGCGGTATTTACGATAAGTGGCAAGATCTTGCATTTTGCAGTCAATGAACTGCAACCCCAGTTCCTCTGCCACTTTTTGGTCATAAAACGCCATCTTATGGCAAATTCCGCAGTCTTCCGAAGAGAATTTAATCACGGCTCGGTTCATCAGTGGGTTACTCCTACGTCACATTCGCTGACTACTATCCACTTATAAACCTAGCTAAGATAGATGCAAACCGAATAAGTTTTTTTGGGTAGCTGTTGAGCACACTGATGAGCGCACTGACAAAAAAAGCCCCCGACCCGTTGCGGGGTCAGGGTGCTAAATCAGGGTGCATCTACCAATCCATCATTCCTGGCAACAGGGGGGCAGTCCGGATAGTTTGTTTGAAAGTTTCTAGAGTATGGGAAATGGATGGGAATTTTTGAGGGCGATCGCAGTATTTCGCTAAACGACCTCTAGGAGATCACACTTAGCAAAGTGAATTAAATAAGGCAGGGATTTGGTAGAGGCGAAGCATTCGGGCAAAAGCCTTGCAACTGAGTCAAAGTCATCTACCGAATGCTTCGCCCGTACAGGGTAAATTGCCGGAGTTATTAAATCCACGATCCTTAGCAAAGTGACACAGCAGTGATTGAACTTTACATAGACTTCATAATAAAGTTTGAATGTTTGCTAAATGACATCTTTATAAGCCACAGTAGGGAAAGTTCAAGACAGTGTTGGTTAGAGCTTTCCAGCTAATAAATATCTTTTTGATTATCTAAATCGGCATCTTTAAAGTCGATGTATTGGGTGTGAAAATCTGTAAAGAGTTGGTTCAAATTTCGTTTCTGCCTGATGAATGCGCTCAGTAGTTGTTTACTAAAGATGGACGCGATCGCACTAACCCATGCAACAACGCTTATAGTCTTCTGGGAGGATAGTTGTGACCCAGGAATTTCACCTTTCTGTCACGCCAATTCGAGAAAATGAATATTTGGTGCGAACTGAAGACGTTGCGCCCGGTGTGCCGTTGGCAGAAGAACAAGTCATTTGGTCGGTTGAGGACTGGTTAAGTGAAGCCAGCATCTTAATGGATGATCCTCTACTTGGCTTGTTGCGGAATCGCAATATATCGTCTGGGTTTAATCCTGCATCCCTGCGATCGCCGATAGGTAAAACTCTTGATGCCAATCTAGCCACCTTTGGGCAGCGGCTCTACAGTGCAGTGTTTCAAGGCACCATTCGAGATAGCTGGATGACCGCTCAAGGCATTGCCCAACATCGTCGAGAACGGCTGCGTTTTCGGCTGGGTTTGAAAGGAACCCGGCTGCATCGGTTACCGTGGGAAGTGCTATAT
>JBBSCL010000578.1:0-2957 GCA_038250345.1 Leptolyngbyales cyanobacterium | reverse complement strand
GTTGATCCGGAAGCGGCTGGCAAAATTCATGCCCATGATCAAGTGCGAACCTTGCGATCGCTGGAGGTATTCTACGCGACGGGGCAACCCATTTCAGCGCAGCAGGGAGAACAGCCGCCGACTTACCCGATCTTACAGATTGGGCTAGAGTGCGGCGATCGGGTTCAATTGCAACAACGAATTACCCAGCGGACAAACCAGATGATCGACAATGGCTTCGTCGCAGAAGTAGAGCATCTGTGTCAAAAATATGGGGCTGACCTGCCGCTGCTGAATACGTTGGGCTACGCCGAGTTTAAGCAATTTCTCGCCGGTCAGATTTCTCAAGCGGAGGCGATCGCCGCTACCATTCTCCACACGCGCCAATTCGCCAAACGCCAGCTTACCTGGTTTCGCGCCTACCCTGAAATTGAATGGTTCGATGCCGATGCTTCTGATTTAGTGGATCAAGTTTGGCGACGAATTGAAGAGTTTTTGGAACAGAATGTCTCAAGTGACTAGCGGATGAGACGATGAGACGTGACCACAAGACGTGACTACAAGGCTTGTTTTTAGAGCAAGGTTTGAGGGCGACCGAGGGTGGTGATATATAAAACGGCTTCGTCGATCGGAATGCCGAGGACTTCGTTTACTTGGTCATCAAAAAAGCCAGCAATGCCACTCACACCTAAGCCGAGATGAATAGCTGCCAAGTTTAGGCGTTGCCCTAGCCGTCCAGCATCCATGTGCAAGTAGCGATAGACGCGATCGCCATAGGTAGCAATGGCGGCTTTTAGGTCGGCTGTGTGAAACAGAACGACCGCAGCATCTCGCCCCAAATCTTGCCCCAAGCAGAGAAAATGCAGCTCTTGGCGAAAATTTTTGAAGCGAATTTGGCGAAGTTCTTGAGAGTTGGGCGCGTAATAATAGCAGCCTTCTTCTAGCCCATCTACAGAAGAGACCACGATGAAGGTTTCTACTAAGCTGAGATCAAAACAATCGGGAGTTCCGTCTAGCCCCTGCTCACCATAGTGCTGAGGTTGGTAAGTGAAATCTAGTAGTTGCTTCAGTTCATTCAAGCTGAGCGGCTCTCCGGTGTATTCACGGGTTGAGCGCCGCTTGAGCAGGGTGTTTTCTAACCCTTCTAGATTGCTTCCCCACGCGATCGCATCGGTTGCAGTCGGCACTTTGGTACAAAATGGAAAATTATATTTATCCGTGCGCTGCCCTTCTGTGGGAGACAGTTTCCAGTTAACCTTCGTGGTTTCATTCAGGTCAATTTGGGTTGCCTGATGAAAATATGACAACAGTTCGCCATCGGCAAGGGTGGGATAGTCTACCTGCGTTCGAGTGGGAATAATTGTTTTGGCAAGCGGAAGATTTTGGCGCACTTCTAGCAAATCAGCTAGAGGAAGCACCGCGATCGCGCCTTCCTGAGCGGAATCCAAATACAACATCTGATTCACGCCTTCATCCGCAAAGCTACCAATCAAATGAGGGCGATAATCATTCATGGCGCAGGTCAAATCGATGTTGCCTAGCAAATGCCCGGTATCTAAACACATGCGGCGATAGGCACGATCTTGATACCGCCATTGCGATCGCAAAAATACCGTGGTGACGATTAATGCCAATTGAGTATTTTCTAAAACAGGATGCCAAAAACAAGCCGATTGGAGCTTTGACCACAGGTCGTTCTCCCAAAAATGCATCAGGGAATGAGTGCGAGCTTGATAGTTGAATAACCCGGCTGGTAGTAAAGGAGTGCCGCGCGAAATTAGATATAGCTCAGCGGGGTAAAGCCCACCCGCAGAGGGAGCCGCCCGCAGGTAGTGAGGTTCGCCAACCGTGGGAACCATGCCCGTTAAGCCATAGCTGCAAAATAAAAGCTGAGAAATCCTCTGCCACCACTTGCCTGTGGGATCATCGGCAAATTTTTCGGGGTTCTCAGTTAGAAATGGCTTCAGATCAAACGAACTGCCAATTTTGTATTCTTTGAACGGGACTGGCTGCTGATTCCAATCGAGCGGTTTACTGTTGGCGTTAATCGTTTTGGGATCGTATTTGGTTCGTTCGTGATAGTGCTGGGCGATCGAGTCTGTTGGTTGGGGCATATAGGAATTGGGCTTTTGCTTATCTCCTCTCCCAATCTTGACACTCTCTTCTAGAAAAGTGCCACTTCCTTAGGGCGAAGTGGCGGAGCGCGAGATTGGGGGCTTTGCCGCAGACTCGCCCACTTGCTGCAACTTCGATCGCCAAAGGGCATACCCAGCAGCGCTCAAATGTAAACCATCGGTGGTCAATTCTTCTTTGATGTAACCGTCTGTATCCGCAAAAGCGCTATGTAAATCTAGATACTCTACGCCTTCGTCATGGGCAATGCGCTCTAGTTTTTCGTTAATGGTGCGAATCCAGCGGCTTGAAATGGTCGGCAACCGATCAACCCACAAGGGACGCTGCCGTTCTTTTGGTGCAGGATCTCCTTTGACAGAGGCAAGATACCGCCGACTGGCGCGATCGCCGCCAGTCGGCAAAATGGATTGAATCACAATCGTTGCTTGCGGGTGCGCGGCTTTAAGATGGCGCGCAATCTCTCGCTGATTGGCAACCAGCGTTTCACCCCTAACCCCTTTAATTAGATCATTAATGCCAACCATGACAAAAATAGTCTGGGGCTTGGTTTGATCTAAAAGTTTCACTCGCTTTAACAGTCCATAGGACGTATCACCCGAAATGCCTTGATTCAGCCAAGTCGCGTCTACGGGCAGCAGATTGCTAGGAAACCACAAACTTAGGGAATCACCCGCTAAAACTTTTAACTGGCTAGGCGACTGAGCCGCGATCGCGATCGCCTCTCGCTTCAACATTTCCACCCATTCGGCATAATTCAACTGCCGTCGCACTCCAACATCGACATTGGCAGCGGTAGAACTAGCTGGTGTTGAATAAGGCGAGGGATCAGGGGTTGGTTGATCAAC
>JBBSCL010000577.1:0-2960 GCA_038250345.1 Leptolyngbyales cyanobacterium | reverse complement strand
CTCACTAGCACACCCAAAACGACGGGTGGTGAGATGTTTGATAGCAGTGGTACACGCGACCATAAGCTACCTCCATACAGCAAGCCAATCAGCAGCAGCGGAAGCGCAATACGCATCCCTGCTGCTGCGGAGGCAGAAAGCACAGCCAGGATTTCAATCATAGGGATGGTCGAACTAGATTTCGCATCCTTTGCTATCAGGGCAAGTGCATCAAATGCACATTAGCAGTGGGAGCCTACTCTTTCTAGTTTGACGTAACTTTATAATGTCGGTGCATTTAAGGGGCAGGGGATGGAGGTTTTGCCTGACCAGGTTGTAAGAGTCATTTCATCCTGATAATGACGCGGCGTTTGTAAAAGGAGCCGCCAAGCATCGCTAGCACGCAAAATATAGCCCACTTTTGTCGGATAGTGCTCTTTAATCAGGGTCTGCACCAGCGGGTAGTAATCTGAGTTAATTCCTGGAAAAATGTGGTGTTCAGCGTGGTACGAAAAGTTGAAATGAAGCAAATCAAATAGTTTTGGCACCTTGAGTGAAATGCTATTGATCAGTGGGTCATTTACATCAGTCATACGGCAAGCTAAATGATTTGTGTAGATGTAGAAAATGATCCCTGCATAGCCAATACTGATCGGTAAAAAGTAGCTCAACAAAAGCTTAAGTGGGTCGAACTGTAGCGACCATAAGACCAAAAAATGCAGGCAAACCATCACTAAAAGTTCCAGCGCGATCGCCCGTTTCTCTTTGGCACTTACCTTAACGGAGGCTGGAACATAGTTGACTGACTCACGATTAAACAGTATCACTGCCGTTAAGTTCCGAAAGACATAAAATCCCCAAACGGTTGCCATTCCAAACATCAGCCTTAGTGGCTTCACCTCTACAGACGGTACAAATTGATTTTGAAACCATTTTCCCCAAGTATTTGGCTGTTGCTGCAAGTAGTTGCGATCAGGATCTGCCAGTGCGTTTGTATGATTATGGTGTGCTCGATTATGTATTGTCTTCCATAGGGTTGGTGGCATCCAGACAATTGTAAGACCCAGCAAACTGGCAAGGCGACGTAACCGAGGCGATTTAATTGCTTGACTGTGGAGCAAATCATGGCAAGTGAATGCCAGCGCTACCACACTATTTCCCATCAAAAGGGCAAAGGGAAGAAACAGCGGCATTAAATACCAAGCCCATTGATTTAAGTAAGACGCGATCGCCCAACCAAAGATCAGAATTACTAAATTAAGGCATAGGATTAACGGCTTGCCCGTATCTGGCAGAAAGGCTTCTTTCGGTAAGAACGGTCGTAGCTTTTTGGCATATACCGATTGATGCGTTAGTGACTGGTCGTAAACTATAGCCATAGAGTCACCAAATAAGGATTGAATACTAATCTTAGCCTTGAATCTTAAGATTTTTAACGCTTGAATAAGTTAGATGGTTTTTCTTCTATAGTAACGTAATAATGCTCTTAAGGTTAATTGGAGATTCAGCATGGCAATGACTCCTGAGCTACAAACAATTACAAAAGGCACCTCCCTAAAGTCAGAAGTAAACTCAACCAAGCAGTTTAAATACAGGCTGACTCATGGCATCAGTAAAAGGTTTAATGCGTTTCAAGTGGTAATTGCTGAAGCCTACATCAATGGGCTAGAGGTGCCTGATCCCATCTTAAAGGTATTACTGAATACCTACATACCAATTATTTATCAGTATTTCCCGTCACTGATGGTTCCCTACGAATGGTTGCTGAAAGAAAGCGATCGCCTCGCAGAAGGATCACAGGAACTCATGAGAATTCAATATAACTTGCCCAGTGATTTGTTCAGCACAATGCTGGAAGAGGGAGATTTGTTGTATCCCAAGTACACGATGGCTTTGTGGCAAAATGGCGCGTTGAACCTTGAACAAGCACAAAGGCACATGCTCGATGATGTGATCGAGAAGGCGGAGATTAAGGATGGCGATGAGATTTTAGATTTGGGGTGCGGTTGGGGTTCAGCAGCAAACTACATTCTTTCCAGGTTTCCTAATGTCAAAGTGATCAGTCTAAACCTGAGCCACGAGCAATGTGAATATATTCGCCGCAAAACGCACGATCCCAAGAGTTATCTCAGCTCAGAGCGATTTAATCTTTACGAAGTGGACTTTAACGATGCCAGCTTCGCAATAAAATTCGACAAGATTATCGCTGTTGGGCTGTTTGAACATGTTGGTAATCTCACTCAATCATTTCAAAAACTAGCTTCTTCTCTCAAAGCAGATGGCAAAGTTTTTCTTCACATCATCACAACGACTCTGTCTCAAAATATCACTCATCCTTTTCTCAACAAGTATATCTTTCCGTATGCCAGAGCATGGAACTTTGACGTGATCCCGGCGCTTAGCCAAGATCTTAAAACAATCGATCGATGGTACCTAAATGGAGAAAATTATTCAAGAACATTAGCCTGCTGGCTAGAGAATTTTGATCAGAAGCAGGAGCAGATCAAAGTTTTGGATTATGGTTTAGACTACAAAAAGTTTCGCCGCATGTGGAGACTTTATCTAATTTTATGCATCGCCCTTTTTGATAGTCTTAAGGGTGAAGCGCTTGGTAATGGTCAGTACTTGTTGGTTCACACATAACATTGAACGAAAAGCGGATTCTGAGCCTGCGATCGGTCCTCGCATCCAGTCACACCACTTACGCAGCGGCTTACCTCGACGAAGGAGAAGGCATGCCGCTTCTTATGCTGCACGGCTTTTTAGGCGATGCTACAAACTGGCTACCGCTAATGGCGCGGCTAGAGACCCAAGTTCGTTGCATTGGGCTAGACCTACTGGGCTTCGGAGATTCTGCTAAGCCGCCCATCCGTTACGACATTGCTCAAGAAGTTGCCTTTGTCCATCAGGTACTGGCAGCACTTGACATTGAGTCTTGTTACATTTTGGGGCACTCGTTTGGTGGGTGGGTAGGGGCAGCT
>JBBSCL010000576.1:0-2963 GCA_038250345.1 Leptolyngbyales cyanobacterium | reverse complement strand
TAGTAGCGCGCCTGCACCTCTTCTCCCTGAGCTTGCAGCCAAATGGACAGTGCCTTGAGTTTTTTGTGCAGCACCCGGTGATAATCTCGCCCCCAGCCATAGCGAGAAATCTTGCCATAGCCCTTGCTAACAGGACGAGAGACAGGCGCATAGTAGTTAAGCGCTACACAAATCACAGACTGCACCGTCGGCATGATCCGCTGAATGTCTTCACGTTTAGTGTTCGCCATCCACAACATGTCGGCTTGGTAACCCTGAGATAGCCAAGAGTGCAACGCAGAAGTAGCAGGCTCTAAAGGAGGGTTGGCAGAAGCAATGCCAACTTTGTGAAAGCCCAATTCCAGAGCTTTTTGCTTAATCTGTACTGTGAAGTCGGTTGTCATACGGTCACGGGGCAGGGGTCAGGTACATACACATAGGCGATCGCGATAGATCTGTCTAAAGGTATGTGGTTTCAGTTACTTTTCTATCTAGTGTAGTGAATACGAAGTTATCTTTCACTCATCCTGTTTAGGGCAACGCTGATGACAACTGCTCTTTCACACCCCTTTCCTGAGCTAGCTACGCTAAATAGTACTGCAATCGAAGGCATTGATGAACTAACGATTTTGCTGTACTTTGAGGCACTCAATGCAGGCAACTTTGAAGCGACTAGTCAACTATTTGCGCTAGAGGGAATGTTGCAGCCTCCGTTTGAGGCGATAGTGATTGGGCAAAGCGCGATCGCGGCTTACTTGCAACAGGAGGCGACGGGCTTTATTTTCCTACCTTGCCAAGGGCAGAAATCTGTGGAAAGGGGCGACTTGGAAAGGGACGAGACTGATTTTTTAGTGCTGGGCAGGGTGCAAACTCCTTGGTTTACGGTAAATGTGTCTTGGACGTTTATCCTCAATTCAAACAAGCAGATTATTTTGGCAAAAGTGAATCTTTTAGCCTCTCTTAAGGAGCTAATGCACATGCGCCGATAAAGGTTAAGCGATTCGCAAAGCGTTAGCGAAGCTTTCCACAGGACTCCCTTTGGGAATCGCGATTTAGGCTTAAGCTATCACTAGTTGCTCCTATTCACGCTTCACTTGATGAAATTAACAACCCGTGGGCATTACAGCGTTAAGGCACTGCTGGATTTGAGTTTTCAGCCGAAGTTTGGTCCCACATCTGTTAGCGCGATCGCCCAACGGCAAGATCTCCCGGCTCCTTACCTAGAAAAGCTGCTGATTGAAATGCGTCGGGCTGGTTTGGTGCGATCGGTGCGTGGATCGCAAGGGGGCTATCAGCTAGCCCGTCCGCCAGCGCAAATTTCGCTAGGGCAAATTTTGGAAGCGGTGGGTGAAAGCGTCGATCCTTTACCCCGTCATAGTCCCAACGATGCCCACGCCGAAGATTGGGTAACCTTTACCCTTTGGAATCGCCTGCACCACAAGCTAAAAGAAGCGCTCTACAGCATTTCCCTGGAAGATCTTTACTACGATGCCCGCAGTTGGCAAGCCGCTCAAGGACAGGCTTCTAGCTTTGTCGTCTAATCCCTAGCGCTTATCCCAAACAGAATGAATGCCCGTCCCAACAATTCAATTTCAACCGAAAGGGAGATGTAAATCCCTATTACAGCAGGGATTCTTAGACTATAGAGGTATCCGCAGCCTTAGCCGCCCCCGCCATAATTTCTAAAACTGGCAACTTTTAAAGAGCGATTGGAACTCGAAGGAGAGTATATGATTCAACCTACATTTTCACCCATGCCGTTACCTATAAGTCTGCTAAATCAGCTTTGGATTGCCCAATCGCCCGTTACATCCGGCACCTCTGCCCCAGTAGTAGTTCCAGCAGTGTTCACAGGTCCGCAATTTTTTATCGCGTTAATTTCAGGAATTCTGTTGGCATTCGCGATACAACTTCTGCTGACAAACCTTTCTGTTGCGGCTGGCATTTCATATCTTGGACGGTCTAGTTCCAGTTCTAGCGATCACCATTCTGACAGTAACGGCGGCTCGACTATTGGCAAGATTGGCACGGGCGTTGGTCTTTGGACACTTATTACTGTGACGATCGCCCTATTTTTTGCGTGCTATTTAGCTGTGCAACTCAGCTTTGTAGCTACTGCAAAACTGGGTGCAATTCTGGGTTTAGTCATTTGGGCTGCTTATTTCACTCTATTGGTCTGGGTGAGTTCTAGCACCGTGGGGTCGTTGGTTGGCTCCGTAGTCAATGCTGCTACGTCTGGTTTTCAGAGTGTGTTAGGGGCAGCGACATCTGCGATCGGCAGCAAAATGGCGCAGCAGCAGGTGATCTCAACCGCCGAGGCAGTTGCCGCCACCGTGCGGAATGAGTTGGGTTCTGCGATCGACCCTAGCAGCATTCGAGAATCAGTTGAGAGCTATGTTAAGGGTTTGCCATTGCCCAAGTTTGATACGTCTCAGCTTCGCAAAGATTTTGAAGGGATATTGAATGACCCCGAAATCGCCGCACTGGCAGAGGGCGGTGGTTTGGGTCAGGTTGATCGTCAAACTTTTGTGGATCTAGTTAGCAAGCGCACCGATTTTTCAAAAAGTGACGTGAACCGAATCGCCGATTTGTTAGAAGGCGTGTGGAAGCAAACAATTGGGCAGCGATCGCGCCGTGACCCAATGGCAGAAATCAGCGAATATTTGCAGACTACCCAGCCCGGACAGTTGCAAATCAAAGAGCTAAACGCCAAATTAGATCAGCTATTGGCATCACAAAACCAGCCAACGCCCCAGCCAGATGCAGCGTCTGGTGGTCTCCCGTCAAATATCAAATCAGGCATCACCACGTTAGCGGGTTTGCTAGCGGGACGCACCGACCTGTCAGATATGAACGTTGAGCAAATCTTAAGCCGATTGAAACTGGCTCCAGAAAAAGTTGCTCAGGGCGCTCAAGCAATGGGACTAAAAGGGGCAGCCGATCCTACCTATAGCCCTATCCGCAATGACGTTGAGCAATATCTG
>JBBSCL010000575.1:0-2966 GCA_038250345.1 Leptolyngbyales cyanobacterium | reverse complement strand
TTTTATTGGATTGATTAAGCTGACCAAGAGTTCAAGTGCTAAGTACATATTTCGATATGCGTCTGAAAGATCATCTGTGATTTGAGACAGTCGAAAATATCTTAGGCTCTCATGATACTGCTGCGGCTTTAAGTTATCACTTGATATTACGGTCACTCCAGATCTAATTTTGCATATACAAACTACTCTCAGAATTTGTTGAGAATTTTCTCGCCACCAAATCAGATGCTCATCGGACGCTCTGTGAATAGAGAAATTTGCAATGCCACTGATACAAAGTAAATCAAGCCCTTTTTGAGCGACTTCATATAACTCTTCAGCAAGATTACTCAGATTATTGAATCCTTTACTTCTCACCACCACATAGGGATTACTCTGCTGAACCTCAACTTGCGAGTCTGGCTCAACTATGACAATTTTGGCTTCTGAACAGTCCCTTTCTGACAAAAGAAATGCAGCACCACAATCGAATTCAGAATTTTTGTTGGCTATGTCAATGTTGCCTAATTTTGCCATGTTTCTAATACCCCAACAGTTGCTACTTCCCTATCCAACCCGATCGCGTAATTTCTTGATGCAAAATTGCCTTCGATTGCGTTGCAAGTTCGGTCGAGCTAGCAAACAAACTACTCAAGAGGTTACAGCTTTAACCAGTTAAACAAATCACCGACTGTTAATCGTAAATCAGCAACTAAATTTGGAGTAGGCAAAGTCTCTTGTGGTTCTTGCAGTAGTTCCGGTTGTTGTCCCGATGGGTAGACGAGGAGCGACTTTTCCTCTGGGTCAATTAACCAACCCATTTGACTACCAAGTTTGTTGGGATGTTGGACTAGCAACTACTTTAAGACTGAGACAAGCGCTTTACAACTTGTCCACCCAGCAGGTCGTGAGCTTGTTGCAAGATGGCAGGAATTTTATCGGCATGAGGACTGTTTTTTAGGGAAGGCTTCAGCGAGTTCAGATCAACTTGATCGACCTTGGCACCGGGAAACCAGTGGCTTGCTTCACCCAGAAGGTTGTAGCGCATGGCGGCATATTCAGTCAGGTCGAAGGCGATCGCCAGGTTCCATAGCCACAGCACAACGGGAATATTCAGTCGTCCCGGCGTTTTGTCAAAGGAGGGCAATCCTATATGCCAGGTTTTGTACCAGTCTTCGCCCAGCCGAGCGATCGCGGCATCTTCTAGCCTCTGTAAAATTGGTGGCAGCACTGCATCGGCGCGATCGATCAACGCCAATGTTTTCAAATGTTCATCAAAATCTTGAGGACGAGCCGCACCCACGCTGAGCGTATGAATTTGGGGATGGCTGAGACAAAATAAATTATTGAACACAATCGGGCTAAGCGGCGCACAGAGATCAACCAAGCGCTGAGGCGGACTGTAGAGCATTCCTCCTTTATCGGATGGGCTGATGATGAACACGCCCATATCTTGACGAGTGGCGGCTTCAACCCCAGCCCAGTTGCGCTGATTGATGTAGTACCAGTGCAGATTCACATAGTCGAATTGCCCAGTTTCGCAAGCGCGGACGATCACTTGCGGGTCTGCGGCGTGGGTCGAAAACCCCACATGACGGATTTTTCCCTGCTGTTGTAAGTCGCGAACCACTTCCATGCAGCCGCCGGGACGCACTGCCCAGTGCAGAATTTCATCGGTGTTAATCCCATGCATTCCGAATAGATCAATGTGATCTAGCTTCAGATTTGCCAAGGATTGCTCGATAGTTTTGCGGAACTCTTTGACGTTCTCTTTCGGAGAAGTTTTGGTTTGAATAATCAGTTTTTCGCGAGGAAACTGAGGTAACACTTGCCCAAGCTGTAGTTCTGAACTGCCGTAGCCCCGCGCCGTTTCGATGTGGTTGATGCCGACGTTGAGCGATCGCGCGATCGTTGCCTCTAAATTAGCCTGATTGTCCGCTGGAATATTTTTCAGTGCTACATCTTGCCATTTGTATTGATATCGCATTCCCCCACAAGAGAACACAGGCATTTGCAGTTCAGTTCGTCCAAAACGTCGGTAAAGCATAGAGGTGCGGGGTCAGGGGCAGGGAACAGGGAACAGGGAACAGGTATGAATCTAAACCCCGAAACCTGAAACCTGCTTCCTAATTTAGCGTTTAATTTCACGTACAGTCGGCTGACCATCAATCACTTCGCCCACCAGCACGAGGTCTACCATGTTGACGAACAAGCCATTTTCTAGCACACCAGGAATATTATTGAGCGTTTTTTCGAGCGCGACGGCATCGTCAATACCATTGGCAAATCTCACATCCAAAATCAAATTGCCCTGATCAGTGACCACAGGTCCCGATTTTTTTACGCCCATTCGGAGCGTCACTTTGCCGTTTAGGCGCTCGATCGCCTTCGTTACGGGGTTCAAAGCCTTAGGAATCACTTCCACAGGCAGCAAAAAGTTCAAATTCAGCTTATCCACCAGTTTGCCGCTGTCTACAATTACGATAAATTGCTTAGAAAAGGCTTCTACCAGCTTTTCTTGAGTATGGGCAGCACCGCCTCCTTTAATCAAGTTGAGATCGGGATCGACTTCATCAGCACCATCGATCGCAATATCAATCCCGTCAATCATATCGAGCGTCGTGAGTGGAATGCCGCATTCCCGCGCTAGCACTTCCCCTTGAAATGAAGTGGTCACGCCTTGAATATCCGTCAGGTCGCCCGATTTGAGGCGATCGCCCAATGCCTGAATCATAAATGCGGCGGTTGACCCGGTTCCTAGTCCTACAATGGAACCAGATTTCACCATGGCAGCAGCGGCGGCTCCAACTTGCTTTTTCATCAACGTTGTCGGGTCAAGTTCTGCACTCATCGGGTTTCCTTGGGTGATTCGTCTCAGCTTCTCTTCGTCAGTCTACTATTTTGGTGTCACCTTCTATGACGCAACCAAACGATTCTCAGAACGACTATCAAGCCGCCCTTCGCCTGACGCAAGCCGAACGCCGCCA
>JBBSCL010000574.1:0-2976 GCA_038250345.1 Leptolyngbyales cyanobacterium | reverse complement strand
GAGCCAATTTGAATTGGGCGATCGCCCGTGTTCGCCACCATTAGCGTCACGGTGGGTCGTCCCGCATTCAGTTCAATCTCGCCATCTTCAATCAATAGTTCACCGGGAATCATGGAGTACTCCTTATTAATCATCGTTTCGGTTTAATTGCCAGCGCCACAAGTCTCCATCATCAGGGTCGTGAAAGGCTTCTACCTGTTTCATGCCGACTTTTTTTAGCACGTGTGTGGAAGCATTGGATGCCGCCAGTGTATGGGCTTGAATCACTTTAACGAATGGATGAGTCAAAGCATAGTTAATTAGCGTGTGTGCTGCTTCAGTCGCCAATCCTTGTTTTTGATAGGAGGGTGTAATTTCATAGCCAATTTCTACCATGCCTGCATCATCTGGCTTGCCCTTAAATCCGCCAAACCCAATCAAAACTTTGTCCGCAGCGTGAATGAACAAATAAGTCCACCACCCTGCTAACGATGGGTTTAATTTTAATGCATTGTAGGAATAGGGGATCACTTCAGGAAACTCTGTCCAATGGTCAGGAATTGAGATGCCCAAGTGTTGCTCTAGTTCGCTGGGATTAGTGTCTAGCCAGTCCAGATGTTCCAGTTCGCAGGACAGCAAGAGTAGGCGATCGCTTTTAAGCATAGAGGCGCTTATCGAATGGGATTGTGAACTGTGACTAGCTTCGTACCATCGGGAAAGGTCGCTTCCACTTGGACATCGTGAATCATGCTGGCAATGCCGTCCATGACATCGGCTTGAGTTAGCAAGGTGGTGCCATAACTCATCAGATCAGATACAGTGCGCCCATCCCGTGCGCCTTCGAGGATTGCGGCGGTGATGTAGGCGATCGCTTCTGGGTAATTCAGCTTTACGCCTCGCGCCTTACGCCGTTCTGCCAGCAGTGCAGCCGTAAAAATCAGCAATTTATCTTTTTCTTGGGGAGTCAATTGCATAGTCTGTTCTAGTCCTCACGTCCAATAATAGTCTCAAGCTGATCAAGCAATGGTGGAAGTGCCTGAGTCACAGTATCCCAAACAATATCTAGTTCTATATCAAAGTAGGCATGAATCAGACGATTTCTCATTCCAACAATTTTCGACCAAGGGATTTGGGGGTGTTCAGCTTGACGTTGTTTGCTAACTCGAGAAGCGGCTTCTCCAATAATTTCAATACACTTTACCAGGGATAGGGTTAGCATCCGCTCGGTATCAAGGGTATTCCGAGTTTTATTTTCAACAAATGAGAGTGCATCTTTTGCAGCATCTCGCATATGTCGGAGCCGTGCTTCATCATCTATGAACATAAATAGTTTGCGCTGAATCAATCACGTTTTGCCGAAAGTAGCGACTTAGCTCTCCTGGAGTTCGCAAGTCTACTTTTTGACCCACTATTTCCGTCAACTCTATTTCCATGCCTGCCAGGTCAAAATACGTGATTTTGCTGCCTGGAATAAATTCGACCAGCATATCTACATCGCTTTCAGAGTTGAAGTCATCTCGCAAAATGGAGCCAAATAACGATAGCTTAGCAATTGGGTTTTGCTGGCAAAACCCAGTGATTTTTTCGTAAGGAAGGGCGATCGCAAAAGTACGGTTCATTTCAATACCTGAGCTAGAGTTGCCAAACGCGAGGAGTGCAAGCAGAGCGCTGGAGATGAGTCGATCGCACCAGTTGCCAGACTGCCATTAGCCACTGCCGAGCTTCCATTGTAGAACTGCCGCGATAGCGACATAGTAGCCCACACAGCAAACGAGTTACGCCAATTTCGCCGGAGGTGCCTCGCCACAGCGATCGCGCTTTTTCGACCAGTTCAGATTCTACGGGTTGCCCAACAAAGGCGAAACTGCCCACAATGGGGCACCCATTTAGCCCATGCACACTGTGAAAGGTTTCCTCGCTGCCCGGAAGCCATTGGCGATCGATCCACAAGGGGCGATGGTTTTGCCAGACTTCGGTGTGCGATCGCCAGTTTCCTTGAACAAACTTTTCGCCTCGTGCCGTGCGTCCAAAGCGGGTAATATCCCAACCGAGCCAGCAGGCACCGGGTGCTAAATCAATCCGAGTATCCTGTCGATAAATTGCCTGATTAAACGCGATCGTTTCTTGAGGTAACCATTCTAAACAAGCTCCTTCTGCGATGTAAATCTGCACGGTTTGTTGGGCTTCTAATCCACTAGAACGGTACAGTTTGGCGGCGGCAGCAGTGGTGATCAGTGCCTGTGCTTGAGGTTGCAGGTGAATGTCGAGGGACAGGCGATCGCCACCCACAATCCCGCCTGCCGTATGTAAAATCACGCTGTGACAAATGGTTTCACCTTCAGGATAAAACGGTCGCTGCACCTTCAGGGGTGCTTTTACCTGCTCGGATGTGAGGCGTGTGGCATTTCCCTGTCGGGCAAAGTTGAGGTGCAGTTGCCCGTGCCAATGTTGAGTAGAGGGGTTGATCATAGTCGGCAGTGGTCAGTCAGCAGTGGATAAATATAAAACTGAAATCCGAAACCGGTTCGCATAGCGTCTCCGTAGCTCGTGCTTCCCGCAGGGTCGGAGTTACCTGAAACCTTTTTTGCGGGGCAGGGAGTATGCCCTAGTTCCCTTTCGTTCGTTACTTAAACCTAAATTTGAAATACAAAATAATGGATGAAAAGATGAGTGTGAGGGCGTTGGCGAAGATGATTGGCAAGGAGTTGATCAATAAACCGTAGATCAGCCAGAGAAATAAGCCTAAACAAAATGTGATGAACATGATCGCAGAAATATCTTCAGTGGATTTTGTTTTCCAGGTTTTGAGCACCTGAGGCAAAAAGGCGATCGTGGTTAGTGTGCCTGCAAGCAGACGGTAGTGTTCTAGACTTGTTGTTTCACCTAAATGTCTAACCCAAATTCAAACCGATTGATGAATAGATCAATGACCACGTCATGCATCACAATAGACTTAGAGAAGCAAATCGTTTTACGAGCTAAGCGCTTAATGCGAGT
>JBBSCL010000573.1:0-2979 GCA_038250345.1 Leptolyngbyales cyanobacterium | reverse complement strand
GCGATCGGGTGATCTCCTCTAAACTGACTCACTTGATATTCTCCTTCAATTAATTGGTAAATTGATAGGGTCGGCTCTTTGGGATTGCCGAGAAAATTTCGTCCTCCCAAAGCCGCGTAATCAACAATCCAATATTCAGGGATACTCATTTCTTCGTAGTCAGCCCGTTTTTTGAAATAATCGTCGCGCCAATTACTGCTGACTACCTCAACAATTAATTTGACAGACTGGGCATTTTCAATAATTGATTCCCTCTCCCAGCGCGGCTCACTGGCTAAAAACTTTTGATCTAAAACGATGATGTCTGGTTCATAGCCCGATTTTTCGTTACCAGGCTTGACAATCGATTCTCTCGGAATCGTCCAAATTCCCCGCTGACCCATCTGGATGATAGTTAGAACTAATTCCTCAATCAGAAACCCTGTGACGTGGGAATGGTTTCCAGTCGGCTTTGGCATCTCAACAATCACCCCGTCATGCAATTCGTAGCGTCCCCCTGCATCGGGATACCATTCGATAAAATCTTCAAAGGTTACTGATTTTGTAAAGGCTTGAACCATAATTTATACAGTTTTGAGTTTTGAATTTTAAGTTCTGGAATAACTATTCACGTGACTGCCTAGCCATCGCCATGAGAGCATTCACCGTAAGTTCAGGTAGAACAACTAACGTGGGTAAAACATCTAACCCTGAAAAGACTAAGGGGAGGTTATCGCCCTGCCACACCCAAACCTGTTGACGCGATAGGTCAATTAACCAGGCGAGTTGGGTGCCGTTGCTGAGACAGTGAAGAATCTTATTCTGTAAATCTAAAGTGCTTTGATCCGGTGAGCGAATTTCAATTAACCAATCGGGCGCTCCATTCAGTGGTCCGTCCTCATCTGGCAGGCGATCGCAGGCAACAATGGAAATATCGGGTACTGGAGAATAGGAAGGCACTAAACAGCGTAGTTCTTGGATTGCTTCAAACTGTTCGGTGTGGCGATTGATGTAGTTGACTAGATTGCGCTGGAGACGCGAGTGAAACAGGGTCGGCATTGGTTTTTGAATTGCGTGCCCATCAATCAGTTCCCAGGCTGGAGAAGCCTCAATATTGGGCTGAGCGAGGAACTCTGCAAGCGGGATGGTTGTGATTGACTTCATCATGCCTCTTGCCAAAATTTCACCACTTTTGCCTAAACGTAACTTCGCTATATTTTACGATAGTATCTCCTTAAAGTAGAAAAGGGTCAGCATGGATCGGCGCTAAGAAACCGGGTTTCTGGACACAGCAGGGATGCTCAAATCGCATATTTTCGTGAAGAAACCCGGTTTCTGCGTAGACTCTAACCAATTTACTAAAAAGATAAGGCGATCGCCATGTACGAAACCGTTACAAAGCCATTAACCTTTGAGGAGTTTCTCGCCTGGGATGACGGTTCGGGTAGAGACTTTGAGTTACTGGATGGAGTGCCCGTGCCATTATCCGAACCCAATGCAAATCACGAGGATTTGATCGAGCGGCTGTGTGCCTACCTGGAAGCTCACTGCTTAGAAGGGAATCTGCCTTATGTTTCCAGGCAGTCTAAACAGGTGCGGCTCAAAACGATACCAGATGAGAAAGAAAAAAGCCGGAAAGCCGACATTGTTATTTTTGCTAAAGATGAGTGGCAGCGGATGAAAGGCAGTTCTAGCTCTGCTGCGGCTTACATTCCACCGCCAGGAGTGATTGAGGTGGTTAGCACCAATTGGAAAGATGATTATCTGACCAAACTTGCTGAATACGAGGATGTGGGAGTTTTGGAATACATCATCGTAGATTATGCTGCCTATGGTGGAATTCGGTTTATCGGCTCACCAAAGCAGCCAACAATTACGATTTACCAACTGGAGCAAGATGAATATCTGCCAGGTAAGGTTTTTAGGGGGCGCGATCGCATCAAGTCCCGGTTGTTGCCCAACTTAGCGCTCACTGCCGAAGAGATTTTTGCCATGAGTCGATGAGTGATGTAACTGACAGGATAGCGTGGCAACTTTATGGGTAAGAAAAACCACAAAAAAGCAATTCGCTCACTAAACAGACGCATCAATGAGCATCAAGAGAAGATTAGACTAGAGTACGAAAAGGATTTTCCCGATGAAGGGTTAATTAGGCATTGGGAAACAGAGATTCGAGCCTTTGAAAAGGGGATTCAGCAAGCACTCAAACGATTGGGGAAATAACTATGCAAATTCGCGATCGCACCCTTCCGGTTGCCAGCCCGACTCTCAGTACATTAATTACTGAGTTAGGCTCAGAGTGTCAAAATGTGACTGCTCTAATCTATCAGCTTCAGTCACCGCACCTGAGCGCGAGACAACAAGCTGAAATTTTAGCGGAGTTGCTAACAGCTACCATTCATTTGAATGTGCATTGTGGAGAGGATTTTCAGACCCTGATTGCTCAGGAAATGGAAACACTGCCAGATGATGATGAGCAGGAATAAGTAAAGCAGCCCATGAGCGATCGCATAGAGTCTCGGACTGAGCATCATACTCTCATTCATCTCCTACACGATCGCACCTCCCAGCAGCCCGATCAGATCGCCTACATTTTTCTGAAAGATGGAGAGCGTCAGGGCAATCGGCTCACATATCAACAGTTGGATGAAAAAGCCAGGGCGATCGCGGTTTATTTGCAAGCGCGACTGTCGATCGGCAATCGAGTTTTGCTGGTGTATCCCCAAGGGTTAGAAGCGATCGCTACCTAAAACGGCTCGGCAACTGATCACCCATGGAAGGCTATAATTACCTCAGAAAGCTAGTCCTGGTAGGGGTAAAAATGGTTGCACTTCTGGGTAAGCCATCCTCACTGATGCATGAAATCCGGATTGAAAAAGTAGGTGACTGGAACCTGTTTAAGTTCAGTGAGCCTCTTCAACTTCGGATGGAGAATCTTTTAGAAAAGAAGAAAGCTGATGAGCTAACTTTGGACGAGATTGCCGAACTAGATGCGATCGG
>JBBSCL010000572.1:0-2991 GCA_038250345.1 Leptolyngbyales cyanobacterium | reverse complement strand
TTAAGTCTTTAGAGGTGACGATCTCGTTGAGGCGATCGCTCCAGGGTGAAGCGCCTTCAATCACCTGCTTACCATTCAATGCTGCCTGCACCGTGCCCCACAGCATATCGGCTGCTTTTGAGGTAAACAAAATTGGAATCCGTCCGCTAATGGTTTGAATATTATTTGTTGCCCAGTGCAATCGCTGTAAAATCTGCTCGACCAGTGCATCAGGATCTAAGCGATCGCGCTGAGTTTGCCCATCATAGATGCTTAAGAAATCATCCCCACGTATCCATTCAGCCGATAGCGAAGCACTCAGCGTCGTGTCGGTATAGCCACAGTCTAAGCCTTGAGATGTAATCAACCGGGTGGTTTCAGCCTCACATTCCCATTCCGCTTCACACAGCACATCAGGGTAGGCATCGCGCACCAGGGCGATCGCCTGTTTGCCCCATTCCACCAGTTGTTCCACCGATACCGCTTCCCCCATGTCAGGGTAATCCACCTGGGTTGCATCTGCCAGTTCAATGGTTTCTGGCTCATTTAATTCGCTCAATGCCAGCGCCCGTGTTACTAAGTCTTGAGGCTCCACAGGACCGTAGGCAACCGCTAACCCAGGGCAACCCTGTCGCCATAACCTCAGTGCTACTCCCTCTGCCTGAGCGCTTTCTAGCTGCTTTAGCCGATTTGCTTCAAAAAAAACTGGACGAGACAAAGACTGCGCCTGAAATACTTCCGCAGCCTCAGCACCCGACTTCATCGCCAACTCAAGCAGTTGCTCTGCCAGCGTCTGTTTCTGCAAATCCTGCAAACCCATAATGTTCGATCAATGGCAATTAGTAGTGCTTAAAAGCGATCAGCAGCCAACCGACTAAACAATTCACGACTATCATCAACTTACGCCAAATTGGACTCCTGCAATAACCAGAATCCAGCAAAGGTTTCTACATCGGGTGAAGACTGCACGGCTAAAAAGTGAACTCCCTTTGCCTGCCGTTTTGCGGTTTCAAAGTTGGTCGCTTCAGCTTGGAGACTGGCATTTACCAAATCGGCAAGAATCCAGCGATCGCTCACCCCAGTTTCTAGCAGCAATCGAGGCGGTTCTAAGTCAAATTTGAAATACCCCAACTCCAGCCCAGACATCCACGCCGCCAAGGGAGTTGCTCGATCAGAAAAAATCACCAACCCCGGAATAACGCTATCTGCCGTCAGCCCTATCAAACTCAGGGGAAAAGATTCGCCAAACCCAACATCCCAGTCACTCAAGTCATCAAAAGCAAGAGCTGGCAGGGTCACCAGCGCCCACTTTTGCCCTTGTAAGGCATCCGGTAAAGAGCGAGCAAGCGTAGTCCCAAAACTAACAGTAGGGTTGGCTCCCGGCTGAAATCCGGGCTGCTTAGGATATTCTTGCTCAAGTCGCTGCTGCATCCATTGCATCAGGGCATAGGTACGCCGACTCATCGTTGCGGGAACGCCCAGATCATCGCAGGCTTTGGTGATCATGTTGTTCATTGCCTGCCGAAAAAAGCGGATTTTATCCGGCGGGTTAGGAGCTTGGGCGATCGCGTTTGACAACACTTCCTTCAGCTTGACCGAATTAACCTCAGCATTGGAGCAATATTCGGCATAGCGAAACAAATTTTCCGGCTTAACTGTTATGTCAACCGGACTTTCACAAACCAACACTTCCCAAATTTTTTTCTCATCCTCATCCACAATCGGACGAGAGTAAAAATCTATTTCCCAAATTGTCGTCATACAGCGACCACCAGAACAAAGCCGAGATACCTGTAAACCCTATCACAATTAGGTTTCGCGTAAATGACAGAATTCTACCCAACTTAAAAAATTTCGTAGCATTTACTGAATATCCTAGAAAATTTCTGTAGATTCGTAGCCAATTTAACGATTGTCATGACATTATGAACCAGAGTCGTGATAGACAGAACGTGCTAAACATTAGCGATGATAGGAACTTCTTACCATCGTCTTAGTCGATTTAATCTAGGTCATGACAGACTGAATCCAGTGCCATAATGGACTGATCGTACCGAACCAATTGTCACGGTACTTTAGCAACTCCTAATCCTACGTGTGAGTTTGAATGAACGTTTTACTCTTATATCCTCGGTTTCCCAAAAGCTTTTGGTCGTTTGAAAAAACGCTAGCACTGCTCAACCGAAAAGCGATGTTGCCCCCACTTGGGCTGATAACGGTTGCAGCAATTTTGCCCCAAGAGTGGAATTTCAAGCTGGTCGATCTCAATGTTCGGGAAGCCACGGAAGCGGAGTGGAACTGGTCCGAACTGGTGATCATGTCTGCGATGATCGTGCAGAAAGACGATTTGTTGGCTCAAATCCGTGAGTGCGGGCGGCGCGGTAAGCCAGTAGCGGTGGGCGGTCCTTATCCGACGGCACTGCCGGACGAAGCGAAGGGTGCTGGCGCAGACTACATGATTTTGGATGAAGGGGAAATTACCCTGCCGATGTTTGTGGAGGCGATCGCACGGGGCGATCGGGCAGGCGTTTTTCGGTCGGGTGGCGAAAAGCCTGATGTGACAGGCACTCCCGTCCCCCGCTTCGACTTGTTGGAAATGGAAGCCTACGCTGAAATGTCGGTGCAGTTTTCGCGGGGATGCCCCTTTCAATGCGAATTCTGCGACATTATCGTTCTGTATGGTCGCAAACCTCGCACCAAAGCCCCAGAGCAGATTCTTGCCGAGCTTCAGTATCTCTACGATTTGGGCTGGCGACGCAGCATCTTTATGGTAGATGACAATTTTATCGGCAACAAGCGCAACGTCAAGCTGTTTTTGAAGCAGATGCAGCCTTGGATGGTAGAACACGCTTTTCCGTTCTCCTTTGCCACTGAAGCGTCGGTAGATTTGGCACAAGATCAAGAACTGATGGATATGATGGTTGCTTGCAACTTTGGTTCGGTGTTTTTAGGAATTGAAACCCCGGATGAAGAAAGCCTTGCCATGACCCAAAAGTTTCAAAACACACGTGA
>JBBSCL010000571.1:0-2998 GCA_038250345.1 Leptolyngbyales cyanobacterium | reverse complement strand
TGTACCCATTGATGAAATCGTTCTGCTCGTTCTTGCGGTGTGGAGATCGCCCAAAAAGGCTGCTCCGAAGAAACGGGAGACAAAATGACGCGATCGCGCTCTACTGCAATTACAAAACGGGTATTTGGTTGAATCGCCTGCAAAATCTCATCAGGTAGCTGTAGGGCACCTGTTTCACTCACTTCAACGATTGAATCCATCGCGATCGCCTCCTAGCACCGAATAAAGCACCTATTCCACTTTCACTCTACTGAACTACTCTGTTGCTCAGCTTTTGTAATCGCGTCAATTATTTGAGCTTTTCTCGGTTTTGAGGGGAGCTTCAGACCTTTTTCTTTAGCAATTTGCGTAAGCTCTTTTACTGTATAAGAAGATAGTGGTTTATCTATCTTTTGATTGCTGCCTGGTTCAATCTTGGATGGCAAGCTATTTTTGATTTCCACTGTCATCTTTTCAACCAAGGTAGAAATATATTCAGGCAATTGATCCAGCTTGTGTTCAACAGCTTCTAATCGCTTGAATGCCAATTCAATCTTTCTATCCAATTGAGAAAACTGTTGATTGAATTGATCTTCTAAGGTGCGATCGCTTGAGCCTTGAGTTTGCTTAATCTGCGTAACTTCAACTGAACCTAGTGCGTTAGCTTTTTCTGACAACAGCGCCATCTCCTGCCGAGCTATCTGAGCTTCTTCATCGGTCATATTGAAGACCCAGACCCATAGTTTTTCAATTCCAATTTCTTTGGCAACTAAGTACCAATCCACTCCATAGACCACTTCATATTCTTCTTCTTCGCTGTAAGCTTCCGTACGGCGAACAATCAGCGAAATTAAGTTTGCTCCTTGCTGAGTTAGGCTGTGTTTGATTGCCTCAAATCTTTCAGGATCAATGTTTGTAGGTGTAGAAGACGGCGCTGCCATTTGAAACGTATAAATCTGACCATGGCTAGTCGATTTGATCCGTAAATATTCAACAATTTTTTTTTGGCGCTCTACGTAATCCATCTTTAATCTCCTTTATTTGTAGTGCTGATTAGATGCTTTGCTAGATTCAAGTAAGAATAAAATGCATCTTGGGCGGCTTCTTTTTCTCTCCGGTCTAAATCCTCGTCAAATTCAGCGAAACAGATTGGATAGCCTTTATTAGGTGTCGTAGAAATAATAGAAAGATTTGGAATCCAGGTGCTTTGTGGATAGATTTCAACTCCAGCAGCACCAGGAACTTCCTGCAAGATATCCTTAAGTTGTTCGATCATTTCCAAGGAAACTTTAGTAGCAGTCCTGTTATGCATACTGACGGCAATCCCCAAAATTGGAAGGGTGCCTTCTTTTAACTCATCAACTGCGATCGCTCTGCCTACGACAAACTCTAAAGCTCGAATGGGATATGAGGATAGCTGTGTAGGAATCAAAACGCCTGAAGATGCCATCAGTGCAATAGTATTAGCTTTACCAAAAGAGGGCGGCGGATCAATCAGAATATAGTCGTACTCATCAACATATTTCTTCGTTTTTTTAGCTAGAACTCGATCAATATCGGGAGTCATCATTAAGGTAGACTCCATATGACTTAGCCGAATATGAGATGGGACAATATCTAATTTCACATCATCCCAGCGTTTTTTGATAATCACCTCTTCAAGGCTGACTCTGGGGTCAGTTAACAAATGACCAATATCTTTTTTCCCCTGTTTCTCTACGTCATCAAGTGGATCAATCCCAAGACCCAGTGTTAAGTTTGCCTGCGCATCAACATCAATTAGCAAAACTCTTTTTCCTAACTTGCTCAGTGCAGCAGCAAGATTGATGGTGGTAGTTGTTTTGCCGACTCCACCCTTGTTATTGAAAACTGTAATAATCATTGCTTTCTCGCTCGCTTTAGATTGAATAGGACTTTTGCTTAAATCTCGCCCTGTTTCAGGTTCAAAATTTTCTTCGCCGATGAGAAATTTGGCTTTATCTTTTCCTAATAAAGCTTTTGAAATAATTGATAGAAATTTTGTTTTTATGCTTAACTGATTTCTTCTCATCTCTTTAGAAAAAATTAAAAGAGTTTTTTTACTCAGAACTTTATAAAGTAAATGATTTTTTACAGCCGGGTTGAGGGATAAATCCGATTGTGAATATTCAGCAAGCTTTGATATTTTGCCTTGATGATTACATAGCAAACAGAACGTGTATCCGTTTGTCAGAAGCCCTAAAACTGCTTCGGTTTGACGCATATAATCACTAATTTGCCAGATAGACTGCTCTAGCTTTTTCTTAGGTGATTTTGTTTCAATGACCAGATACGCCGAACTGTAGCCTTGAGTTGCCTTAAAGCTAATTAAAAAATCAATTTTTGAACTGCCAATTCCTACTTGAGTTTGCCAATCTTCATTGGAATACCCAAGTAGATGAAGTAGAGGCACTATAACTTTGTGTTCTACGTCAGATTCGCTACTCTCAGGAGTAATCGTTGCCAAAAGATTTAAGCAAGCTGAGTTAGTCAAAATATGTAGTTAAGCTGGGGCTGTGTTAATTATAAGATTCCCCCATCTAAACCTATTCGCACAAGTAGAAGAGCCGAACAAATTCAAAATTTATAGAAATTTGTTTGTAAAACAGATGAGATGTATTAACGCTTCGTTTTTACAACACACTCAAATAAGTTTGCTCGGCGTTCATTGGCAATACTCGGAGGCGGCGATTTTTGAGGTCGGGTTCTAGTCCTAGAACTTCCATTGGGATGACTCCCAATAGTGCATAGGAAACCTCTGTGAGTTCCAGGCAATCAAAGGTGCCGCGACGGTCTTCAATGCACAGATCAACTCCGCGAAAAATTCGTCCCGTTTTTACGCCTGCGGTGGTTTCAACATTGGCTTCTCCTCCTTGCACCAATCCCAACTGTTGAATCACGATCGCTGGTAGGCATAACAATGTTGCTCCTGTATCCACCAGTACATCATCCAACTTGCAGGAACGAATCTCTGCTGCCGGGATGAATTTGCGATCGCTCA
>JBBSCL010000570.1:0-3012 GCA_038250345.1 Leptolyngbyales cyanobacterium | reverse complement strand
ATGCCCCATTTTGGCAAATAGGGCTTGTAGAATATTGAGCAGGCTACCTCTCTGGTGTTTGACGTAATATGCACCCTACAGACAGAGGTAGCTTTTGTCTAGATATCTTATTTTGCTCTCGAAAAACTGTCCGAAGTATTGCTAAAGGTTGTTGCCCTGTAAACTAAGGGAATGTATCCAAGTTTTCTTCCTGCCACGATCGCGCACTTGACGGAGGCAACCTCAATTGAGTTGGCGAAACAAATTCAGCGGCAAGCGATTTCTACACCGCTACGTTCTGCCGCGATCGCAACTTCTTTGGTTCAGCAAGGCATCGGCAATCCTCCAATTTTGCTACTCCACGGCTTTGATAGTTCAGTGTTTGAATTTCGGCGGTTGCAGCCCCTTCTTGCCGCCAACTATGTCACCTGGAACTTAGACCTGCTGGGTTTCGGCTTCACCGATCGCCCAGTAGATGTGCCTTTTACGCCGGATTCTATTAAGACCCATCTCTACCACACCTGGAAAACCTTGATTGATCAGCCAATCGTGCTGATCGGTGCTTCCATGGGCGGAGCCGCCGCGATCGATTTTGCCCTCACCTATCCTGAAGCCGTCAAACAACTGATATTGATAGACAGCGCTGGCTTTGCCGCAGGTCCAGAAATCGGCAAATTCCTGATTCCGCCCTTGGGTTATTTGGCAACCGAGTTTCTCCGTCGTCCTGGGGTGCGTCGTCGCGTTAGCCTGCAAGCCTACGCTGATCCCAGCTTGGTGACTGCCGATGCCGAACTGTGCGCCGCGCTTCATCTCCAGCTTTTTGGCTGGCAACAAGCCCTAATTGCCTTTACCAAAAGTAATGGATACAACTTTCTTGCCACCAAAATTGCTCAAATCACCCAACCGACGTTAATTATTTGGGGCGATCGCGATCGCATTTTGGGTATCGCCGATGCTGAAAAATTCACCGCTGCCTTGCCCCACAGCCAGCTTGTTTGGGTGCCCAACTGTGGACATGTGCCCCATCTCGAAAAACCTGAAATCACTGCCGCCGCAATCTTGGCGTTCATCGGTTCCTCATCAGATTAAATGGTGGCTCACTTGAAGTAAATCAGCAGATTGAGTCCGGGAATCGTGCGAGAGAGCGTCCACAGCAGCAGGGCGATGTAGAGGATTCCGAGCGACCATTGATACCAAACTAGAGTAGTTATCAGTCCGGGAAGGTGTTCATCGCGCAGGCGGATATCGTTAAAGCCGAATTTCAGCAGATTATTAAAGCTGAAGTCAAAGTAGTTGAGCCAACTCCAGCGACGATCCCACAGGATGGGAACATAGCGTTCGCGAAACATCTCGAAGCGAGGCACGATGGGAAGCCGCCCAATTAAAATGCGTAACTGGCGCAGGGAGCCTTCTTCGCTAAAGTAGCTGACGTTCATCAAGGAGTGATAACGCCCTTTTTGATAAAGGCTGATCAGCAGCAGAGCCGGAAAGGGAACCGCGATCGCGCCTAAACTGAGCAGCGTCCAAACGGGATATTCGGCATTGCGAAAAATAGCGCTAAACCCTGCCAGCGTCAGAACGCTGTAGGTGCTCATTACCCAAACTGCTTCTGTAGGCGAGGGCAAAATTGGGCTGGGGGCAATTCGTCGCCAGCGATCGACCAGCCAAAACAACACGCCAAAATAAGCGATCGCCACCAGACCCACTCCAAAAATCAGCCACGTGTTGGTGCCATAGCGACTCAGCAACAACAGCAAGCCTAAACTGATGCAGGCTAGCCCCGTGCCAATACGACTCAGCACTTCTTGGCTAGGAGATATTACATCTCTAGCAACCACGCGATCGCGCACATTGATGTAGGTTGCCAGATCGACTGCTCCTAATGACAGCAATTCTGTTGGGTTGCGGAAAGGAAGTTGGGTGCGACGTTGGGCGATCGCGGCTGCCTGGTCAGTGGAAAAACCCAATCGCGTCAATCGGGTAATGGATGCCGTATTGATATTAATGCCATAGACTTGCTGTCGCAGTTCTCCCCAACGCAACCGCTCCCGCGTATATTCCAACTGATTTGCATCTGAAATTTGCTCCAATCGCCGAAAGTTACGCACCAGTTCCCGCAGCAAATTCTCATTCCCTTGCAGCGTGGGTACAGAAATGTATTTACCAATTTGCCCCGGATTTCCAACAATTTTCGCCTGATCAGAATCAAACCTCAATCCCGGCACATTCAAATGAGCGCCTTTGGCAAATCCCGCATAGCCAAAGTCCATGCGCCCCAGTAGAGTCGCTCCCCGAAGATTCACAGGCTGATTAAATCGCACTTCTCGAAACAACACTGTTTTTTCAAACACTGCATCCGCCAGAAATAAGGCTTGGCTGAAGGTACTGCGCGTAAACAACACTTGATCGCGCCAAGTTGTCTGAGCAAAATCGGCGTTTCCTTGCCACTGAATCCGCGAAAAATTTGCAGTTTGCTGAAAGACTGCCCGGTTGAAATTGGCGGTTGCCTGAAACTCACTGTTCTGAAAATTGACACTGCCTTGAAACTGAGCCTGATCAAAATCCACCTTAGTAAAAAAGATGCTGCTGCGAAAGCGGGCATCGCGGCTGAAGGACGCGCCCGCAAAATTAGTAGATTGGCTGAACCGAGCTTGTGACCAGTCAGCAGTTTGCAAAAACTGAGTGCCTTGAGCTTCAACCCGATTCAGAAAAAATGTGTTGGTAAAATCTGCATTGCCCACAAATCGAGCCTGCATAATTTTGAGGGCACCGCGAAAGGCAGTGATTTGCAGGGAAGTGGCTTGAGGATCAAGATTGGGGGTCGTCAGCAAGGATTTGGAAAGCTTGCCTAATTGAGATAAACGGCGGCGATCGCGCTGAAGTTGCGCTTGTTCATTGGGAGAAAAAATCGGAGCGAGTGCCTGCCCATACAGCGGCGCTCGTAGCCCAAGCTGACTCACTTGAAAATCACCTTGGATCACAGAATTGCTCAAATCTAGACCCACTGGCGTTCCTGGGCGTTGAATTTGGACT
>JBBSCL010000569.1:0-3012 GCA_038250345.1 Leptolyngbyales cyanobacterium | reverse complement strand
GCCTCACTGCCAGTCTTCAACAACCTGTAGATATTCGTCCCGTACTCGGTCAAGCCGTGCAGATCGCGCTAGAGTGCCATTTAGGATTGCCTGAACACCAGCCCGTGATCACTGGGAATGATGTAAATCTGGTGCCTTTGCACAGTGGGGATTATTGGATCGGCGCAACTGTAGAGTTTGGCGATGCAGAGATACAAGATTTTGCGGCTCTACAGCCTAGTGCAGATATGCTAAAAGCGATGATGCATCAGGCGATCGCGCTGGTTCCCGCCCTGAAAAACGCTACGATCATTAAACAGTGGTCTGGGTTGCGTCCCCGTCCTGAAGGTCGCCCTGCTCCCATCGTCGAACTTCTAGCCGGCTATAGCAACGTCATCCTTGCTAGCGGACACTACCGGAATGGCGTGCTTTTAGCTCCCGCGACCGCAAAAAAGGTGAGAGAGATGATTCAGCAAGCTCCTTTCTTGTGAGAGAGGGCACTAGACAAAACCTGAACGCCAAGATGAGATCAACTAAGGGGACGCAATCATGAGCGATTTTTTTGCCTTTGAATCTGATTTTGTGGAATCACTGCGCTGCATTCCAATGCAGGTTCGGTTCAAGCTTGATACCTGTGGCGTAAAGCTGAAGTTGCAGCATTGGCATCAGTTTGAGCCGAGCGATCGCGCTGAAATTGTTGCCTTGCCCTGTGAAGCGGATGCCGAAATTCAGCACTATCGGGAATTCTTACATCGCCTTGTGCAAAAGCGAACGGGAACTGCCGCCGCTGATTTGCCAATTGATTCAGAGCCACCTTGGTTAAATGCAAATCAAATTCCTGCCAGCGTTCAAGAGAAAGCAGACGAAGTGGGAGCAAAACTAACACTCACTCAATGGTTCAACCTCAGCCCATTAAAGCGTTTTGCTTTAATTAAACTGAGTCGCTCCATGCATGAAAATCGAAATTTTCTCCCTGCTCTAGCAGAATTCAACCTGAATTAAGTTGCGTTGCTTACAAAAACTTTATACTTAGTCAGTAGGGAAGGATGCTTTGATGGGGGTTCAGTGGGTATAGAAATCCCTTTCTCTTCCTAAGTAAAAGCCCTGCTTATTCGCTTTATTTCCCTTGCTGCCCAAAGCCCCACATTATTCGATTGTTCAGATTTGATAAATAATCTTGACAGTTGGCTGATTTTGATTCTTTTTGCTGAATTGTGAATGTATGGCGCTTGCATACTTCCGTCAACAGATTTGCTAACGCTTATATTCTTTACAGAAGACGCAACTTTTATGACATCTAACGCCGAGATCAACAGCCCTGCGTCTGACCTTGAACCAAAGTCTTACAAACAGCGCCTCAATCGTTGGGCGATCGCCCAACTGATGCCCAGTAAGCAATTGGTGATTGTTGCCCGCTATCGCAGCCGTTCTGATGCAGACGGTCATCTTCTGTTTTTCAAACAGCAGTCTCCCGAAGCAAACTTTGTGGTGATTGTCGATAAGAAAGATGCTGATTCAGATCAAGCGCTTGTTTGATTAAGGAATGAAAATTAAACAAGTTCGAGATTTGGTAGGGGCGTAGCATTCGGGCAAAAATCCTTGCAGCTCAATCAGAATCATCTACCGAATGCTACGCCCGTACAGCCGGAATGTTTGATGGCATTAAATCGATTATCCTAAGCTGCCTATAAATTAATCGGGGGACAAGCTTTCATTGGAATCTGCTTGTTCACCGTTTTTTGTTTTTGCAGCGTCTTCCAACGTTTCTTGAATAAAAAGTTTGGCTAGCAAGTTGTAGTTGCCAGCGCCAATGTATTGCGGATATTTATACTCCCGGCTGTAGAGCCATACGAGTTCACTACACAGATAAATCTTGACGGTTTCTGTCCACTTGCAGTTTGGCATGAGAGATTTACCAGCATTGAGTGCTTCTGTCCATCGCTCAAACTCTTGAGAAAAACCGGGAGTAACAACTTTGAACATGGAGCAGGGAATAGGGAATAGGGGTATAGAAGTTAGCAGCGTAGAGTCGTACTTTATTTTCCGACTATTTGGCTAAACTGATCTTGAATGATTAGTTTAAACAGCGCGCGAAGTAAGATAACTCCTTCAAAACTAGCTAGCGCAAATATCGCGATCGCCCAATTGGCATAGCCATTGACCAGCAATATAGTTGCCGATAGTAGGGCGAATCCGGTGATGCAAGCATAGATAAGACAGCGGATCGAAAGACTGAGGTGTTTTGCAGCGCGATCGCTGGCTAACGCTTGCATCCGTCTTTGAAATTCTTCTTGTTCTCGTTGTTCTTCCACTTGGCGTAGCAAAAGGTCGGCAGAACTGGGCTGACGCAGCTTGAACACAACAAACTTCTGGGCTTGACGCACTAGCTCGCCAATGCCGCTATTTCCCTGATTACTAGCTGCAAGGCTTTTCACAAAAGGCTTCGCTGCGATTATTAAGCTGTATTCGGGGTCAAGGGTACGAGCGACTCCATCTAAGGTGGTGAGTGCCTTCAAAATGAACGTCATTTTAGGCGGTAGGCGAAAAGGCTGCTGCTCATACAATGCATAGAGTTCGGTTCGCATTTGGGTAAAGGCTTGCAGTTCTACGGGCTTGTCGGTGAATTGCTCTAACAAAAAGCTCGTGACTCGGCGAACAGGCACCATGTCGGCAACTGGTTCGATCAACCCCATATCCGTTAGCGTGTCGATCACCTCGTCGGTATCTTTCCGCAATACGGCAAAAAAAGTTTTGACCATTTGGTCTTTGTTGATCGGCTGCACCTCTGCCATCATGCCAAAGTCATAAAAAATTAAGCATCCATCTGGGCTGACTGCCATATTGCCGGGATGAGGATCTGCCTGAAAAAAGCCATCTTGCAACAACTGCTTGAGGTAGCTACAAATGCCTAGCTGGTTAATTTCTTTCAAATTAATTCCGCAGGCTTCTAGGCTTTGGCGATCGCTAATCTTTATCCCTGGTAGATAGTCCATCGTCAACACTTTGCGGGTCGTGTATTTGGGATAAATCTTG
>JBBSCL010000568.1:0-3015 GCA_038250345.1 Leptolyngbyales cyanobacterium | reverse complement strand
TACCCGATCGCCGCGAAACTCTAATCGCCTCCGCAAAACTCGGTCGTCAAATCGCCTCCCTCCTCGATCCAGAAAACCCCGTTCCCGGTGTCACTTCTGGCAAACCTCGTCCTGAATTGAAAGCCATTGCCGTTGTCTCCCGTGTTGGCACTGGCAACCTTGACCCAAACACCGACTTTGCCCTCACCGCAGGCTGGGGTCACGCAGGGCAAAACAACGTCACCATGCCCGGAAAAGGAAAAGTCAGCGATCGACCCTACACATCAGAAGAACAAATTGCCCTCACCCCAAACCCCTCTCCCAAGGCAGGAGAGGGGCTTTTAGGAGCAGCGACCCGTGATATTTATCTAAACGACATCGCCTATTGGAAAAACATCCCCGATCGCGTCTGGAGTTATACGATCGGCGGCTACCAGGTGATCAAAAAATGGTTGAGTTATCGAGAGCAAGCGTTGCTGGGGCGATCGCTCAAACAAGAAGAAGTTATAGAAGTTACCCAAATGGCACGACGCATTGCCGCGATTCTGCTGTTAGAACCTGAATTAGATGCAAATTATGAGGCAGTAAAACAATCGACTTATCAGTGGTCAAAGCAGGAAGATGTATTATGACTAGCCCTAAAGAACAACTCATTCAAGAACTTGATCGGACTCCTGATTTCGTTGTGCAGGAAGTCTTAGACTTTTTGCTATTTATCAAAGTTCGGTTACAGCACAAAATTAGGGAAGATTCAGACCGCTGATTCTCAGCAATCCCCCAGTGTGCCTCCGTTTCTACAGTTTGTTGAAGAGATTAGTGCCCAAGTTCCCAGAGAAGAATGGGAAAAGCTACCCAAAGATCTTTCTAAAAACATCGATTAAAGAAGCGATTTCAATCCTGTATGACTCGTACCGGGCAGAGATACATGAGGTGTTTGAGACTGAAACCGAGAAGGAACAGGTGGCACTAGCAATCTGGGACATTGCCCATCGGCGGGATGATCTAACCCGTGAGCGACAAGCATCGCTAGAGGTGGCAGAAGGGTTACCCGTGCTGTTTGAGCAAGGGAGCTATGAGTTACCAGGTGTGCCGTTTGAGCTAGAGGCGCATATCTTGACAGTGCCGTTTGATCGGGCGGAGGACTGGTGCGATCGCCTAGATGGGTGGGAAGTCTATTACGATGCGGTGATTCCGAGAGATTTGCCTGTGGTAGATTTTGTCATGTCAGACCTGTCAGTCGAGGAACTGGATACAATCGCTGCGGAGGTGTCGCGATCGCTGCCAATGACATTTGGACAGCATGAGTGCGATATCAACGGGGATGGTTTTACACAGCCTTGCAATGTATTGACGGTGCCCAAAAACAAGGCAGAGGAATGGATTGAAAAGTTAACGGCAAACGGAATTTCAGTCGAGGTGATGGAAAATCTCCAAGTTCCAGCGGTGGTCGAGTTGGTATTGCCTGACTTGTGGTCATCCAATGCTGAGATGCTGGAGGCACGATTTGGGCAGAATCGAATTCCAGACCGCTTGAGCCTGCATGGACAGGTGCCTCACGATTTGCGGATTACGCCTTCGCCAGAATTAGCAGCACGAACCCAATCCGAGGTCATGCAGGGCAAAGCGGCACTGGCATATCTGTTAATGACAGAGCAGATCTGCAACTTGCTGGAGCAACATCAAGTTGACCAGATTCGGGTGATTGGGCTGCGGCACAATGACTATGCGAATGAAAACTTTGATCGCTGGCAGGGACGAACTTGTACGTTTTCGGTCATAGCAATGGAAATGGAGCCGAATCACCCTCAGTATCACCGCTACAATGGAGTTCCAGCTATTCAGGTGGAGGAAGGCGGAGTGTTGGGAGTGTTCGCACCGGAATCTGCCAAATTGCCGATTGGGACTCGGTTTACCGCAATGATAGAGGATATGACTCGATCTGCGTTGTCATTGAATATTGAATCAGAGTCGATACGAATTCGTGAGCAGGAGCAGGAGCCAGAATCAGCGCAGAAATCTCAGTTGGCAGTTGTGGAGTTGGCGGGTAGAAGAGTAAGAGAAAAGGAGGGAGGCGATCGCCAACAATCAGCATCGCTACAGAAGCGATCGCAATCTGCTGATTATGAACTTTAGTTTTAGGAGCAAGAATCTGTAAAAGACAGCAAATGGGAGAAAGCAAAACTATGAACAATTCAGAAAAAAACTAAAGCCGATCTTGCCACGACTTCGGATCGCGCTTACCGTGAAAGCAACCAACAACAGCAATGATGTCCTCGTCAAAGACGTAGAGGATTCCGTAGGGGAAACGTCGGACTAATGCTCGCCGTAGTTTTTGATGGATGATTGGGTAGGCAAGTGGGTTACGCCCAATCCCAGATAGGCAATTATCGAGTGCACGAACAAACTCAGAGCCTAAACCTGAAGTCTGTGCTTCATACCACTCAAAAGCATCTTGAATATCTAATTCTGCCTCTGGGCGAATGATCAGACTGTAGCTCATTGGGAGAAGCCTAATCGTCGCTTGACTTCTTCCCAGGGTGAGCCAGCAGTTGGGTCTTGCTGATAGCGTTCTAGTCGTTGATCAAGCTCCTGCTTTTGTGCGTCGGTTAAGGGAAGTTCGTCTTGTTGCTCTAGGATACTGTCCCAAAGGTCTTCGGCAAGTTGGATACGTTCAGCAATGCTGAGTTGAGCGATGTCAATTTTTAGGAGCGGGTGATTACTCATGATGGCTTTATTTCAGGCTATGGCTCGATTTTAAGGTGAATTTGGGCGATCGCCTTGTGGGTGTCAAATTATGATACCTGCTCTCCAGCGATCAGCATTGTCAGCAATCAAGCAATTGCCCTGCTTAGAGAGTTCGTCCTTCAGGTCTGCGCGTAGCTGAGTTGCGGTCTTGTTCTTGGGTCGCCCGTTGCCGTCGTCGTAGGTTGTATCTACGCTCAACTGCTCACACAGTTCCTTAAGCGTGTCGATCGCGCTGCCGGAATACTTGACCATGCCAACGGTGTAGCCTGCCTTTTCAAGCCGCGATCGCAC
>JBBSCL010000567.1:0-3016 GCA_038250345.1 Leptolyngbyales cyanobacterium | reverse complement strand
CTCACTAGCACACCCAAAACGACGGGTGGTGAGATGTTTGATAGCAGTGGTACACGCGACCATAAGCTACCTCCATACAGCAAGCCAATCAGCAGCAGCGGAAGCGCAATACGCATCCCTGCTGCTGCGGAGGCAGAAAGCGCAGCCAGGATTTCAATCATAGGGATGGTCGAACTAAACTTCGTACCCGTTACTGCCAAAAATTAGTGAATGGAGAATTAAGCTCACGGTAGCAGTGGTCTCCTACTATTTCTAGTTTGACTTTTTTTGCGCCACTGTGCACCGAGATACGGGCAGACATAATGGTTAAATGCAGACTTTAGATTTTGCATTTCTAGCCCGCAGCTTAAGGAAACTAAACGCTCAATGAAGCCGTACTCTCAACTCACCGTAATTTCTTACATCATTGGTCCTACGTTAATCGTGGTGAGTCACGTTGGCGCACTACTCGTGATTTTCACTGGCTTATCTTGGGGGGCGATCGCCTGGGCACTATCACTTTATGTCATCCGTATGTTTGCCACTACTGGCATTTACCACCGATTGCTAACCCACAGAAGCTACCAAGCGCCAGCGCCAGTGCTATGGCTTGGCAGCATCGTCGCGGCTGCGGCTGGACAAATGGGACCCAGTTGGTGGAAAGCTCACCACGTAGCGCATCATCAATTTTCCGATCAGGCTCACGACCCGCATTCGCCCTCTCGACCGTTCAAGGGGATCAAAGGCTTTTGGTGGTCTCAAGCTGGATGGCTGCTCTCTTCACAGTTTCTACCTGAAAAATTACCCGCTGATGTTGAAAATGATGTCGTTTTGAAGCTGATCGATCGCTTGCACTTTATTCCCACCATTGCACTTGGTGCAATCTCCTATTTCATGGGTGGAGTAGACTATCTTGCTGCTTTTTTCCTCAGCACAACTCTTCTCTTTCATGGCGTTGCGACGGTTAATTCACTGACCCATATTGCCGGTGAACAACCCTTTCGCACCAACGATTACAGTCGCAACAATTGGTTCGTCGCTGTTCTAACTCTGGGTGAAGGCTGGCATAATCTACATCATGCCTTTCAATCATCAGCCCGACACGGTATCACATTGCGAGGTGGTCAGGTTGCCTACTTGCCAGATCCGACGTTTGGGTTGATCAAACTGCTAGAGTCTTTTAATCTAGCATCAAGAGTTAGAGTGCCGTCTGAAACAGAACTTATCAATCGTGCTAAAGACCGGAATCATCAAGACTTAGCGACTAAAACTAGGGTAGAGACAGCAATCTAAAGCTTGCTGCGGTTGCGTCATCCTTCAAAGCAACTATAATTTCGCAAAAGATGAAATATGCTTTTGAGACGTTCCAGTAGTGTTTAGCGGAAGCAACCATTCCAACATGATTAGAATGGTTGCTTCTCATCGCCTTCATACAATTCAATCAATTGCAACACAAGCATCAGAACGTTCCTTACCTGTTGTCTTGATTCGTTTCCCCAGAATGGACTGCCTGAGTGAACTGTATAAGTGACTAACTAACCAATAATTCAAGTGGAGAGAAGCCAAAATGACCTCTGCAAACACACCTTTAAAGATTCAAAAGCATTTGCCCACTGCGAGCGATAGCGATCGTAAAATGTCGTTCACTTACAAAACAACGCGAGGGTCAGCTAGAGTGCTTAACGCCACTCAAATGGCAGTGGCAGAAGCCTACGTAAATGGTCTAGAAGTACCAGATCCAGTTTTTCGATCGCTGATCAATGCCTCCATGCCGCTGTTATTTCAACACTTTCCTGGTCTGCTGGCTCCCTACGAATGGGTCTTAGACGAAACCGATCAGATTGCTGAAGGGTCGCGCGAACTGATGAAGGTTCAATACGATTTGCCACAAGCAATGCTGAACCGAATGTTGGGCGATTGGGATGTCATTTATCCCAAGTACAGCATGGGTTTATGGGAGCGCGGTGCGGTTGATTTAGAAACATCCCAAAAGCACATGATTGATCAGGTCATTGAGCGGCTAGAAATAAACGATGGCGATCACATTTTGGATTTTGGCTGTGGCTGGGGTTGCGTACCTAACTACATTCTTTCTAAGTTTCCCAATGTACGTTTTACTGGGTTAAACTTGAGCCATGAACAGTGTGAGTACATTCGCCATAAAATGCAAGACCCTAAGAGTTATTTAAGTTCTGGTCGCTTTACACTTTATGAAGGCGATTTGAACGAAGCTGAATTTGCAGAAAAATTCGACAGAATTCTCTCAATTGGTGTTTTTTGTCATGTTGGTAATCTCACGAATGCTTTCCAAAAACTGGCATCGCTTCTAAAGGGTGATGGCAGAGTTTTTATTCACATCATTACCGCTCGCATTCCCAACAACATGTCATCTGGTTTTACGCATAAGTACATCTTTCCAAATGGTCGTTACTGGCATTATGATGCGATCCCAACCTACGATCGAGACCTCAAAACGATCGATAAATGGTATATCAACGGCATGAACTATCACAAAACGATGACCGATTGGTTACACCGTTTTGATGACCATCAGGGCAGTATCCAACATTTAAATTATAGTATGGACTATGCTAAGTTTCGGCGCATTTGGCGCTTCTATTTGATGCTGCTGGGAACGATTTTTGCGACGTGCGAGGGTGAATATAATGGGAATGGTCAATATCTCATGGTGCGGACGTAATTGAGCGCAAAGCAGTTTCTTAACGTGCGATCGGATCTAGTATCCGAGCAAAACTCCCACACGGCTGCTTATCTAGAGCAGGGAGACGGGACTCCGTTATTAATGCTGCACGGCTTTCTAGGCGATGCAACTAACTGGCGACCTCTAATGGAACAACTGGGCAATCGTGTCCGTTGTATTGGTCTGGATTTGTTAGGCTTCGGAGATTCTGCTAAGCCGCCCATCCGTTACGACATTGCTCAAGAAGTTGCCTTTGTCCATCAGGTACTGGCAGCACTTGACATTGAGTCTTGTTACATTTTGGGGCACTCGTTTGGTGGGTGGGTAGGGGCAGCT
>JBBSCL010000566.1:0-3026 GCA_038250345.1 Leptolyngbyales cyanobacterium | reverse complement strand
TTGATAGAAGCCGTTGATCTCTTGCACGGTGATGCCAGAGGTCAGTTGGTTTGCTTCCTTAAACCCCACAGTCCGCTGACGATTGCCCAACCTGCGCCAAAAATAGCGCCGTTCGCGTTCATACCAATAAATGTTGGTGCGGGTCGGCTGAATGAATGTGTGCGTTTCTTCTACCACCGCTTCGAGTCGCGGTCCTAGCCCAGAAAGCGATCGCATTTGGGTTAACAACTGCAACAGCGGCACATCAGGATGTTTAGTTTGTTGACGCTGCCACTCGGTTTCAATCTTGAATAGTGCGGCTGCCAGTTCACCCAACAGCATCGACAAACGCGCCTTTTCGTCCGATCGCGGAGACATTCCCCAGTCAGTAGAACCCAACAGCGCCACCCCATAACAGAGGTCGCGGTAGCGAATCGGAAAAATCACAGCGCCTTGAATTCCAGACTTTTGAGCGGCTTTCCGCCACTCCCCGCCCCGGAGTTCTTCGCGCAAATCGGGCACTGCCAGCGCTCGCTGCTGAATCACGACCTGTTCTAAAATGTCACCCGGCTGAAGGGCAAACCGCTGCTTTAAAAAGGATTGATCCCCGGAAGGCATGATGCCGCCCTTGCCAAACAGCCGATGCTCCAGGCGATCGTACAAACCCACCCACACGAGGCTGTAGTCAAACTCAGTTTTAAGATAGTTAAGAACGGTATCAATTAAAACATCAGAATTTTCTTCTTCCCGCAATATTTGCAGGATTCTCCCTAAAGCAACCAATTGCTTATCGTAAGACTGTGGCTCTTGGGGCTGAACCATTTCAATTAGAGGTTCCTATGAGACAACGGGCGCAATATAGTAAAACATACCCAGTGCGGAGTTTTTCAACGACTCCCTAGATTTCGTAAAATATTCAAACTGAACTATCACTCAATCTTTAGAAGGTCAGCTTTCAGGAGACTTTACTCATTAAAGACTGTACCGTTATCCCAAGGCGTTAATGCCATTCTTGTTACCATCGTAATGCAGGTGCCGTATATCTTTGCGATATGACGGCAATCAGAGGGAATGATTGTTAAGCTCCTGTATGAATTATTGCTGAGATGCCCATGGATTTGTATCAAACGCTGCTTCGTCCTTTACTTTTCTCAGGTCTAAGAACAGATCCGGAGTGGTTGCATCAGCAAAGCTTAAATGTTTTGGGTTGGTTAGATGATGGGTCGGTAAGTCAGTTGCCTTGGATTTTGACTCAACTTCAGCGATCGCTCAGCGTATCCGATCCACGCTTGCAGCAGCAGCTCTGGGGATTGACGTTTGCCAACCCGATGGGGCTAGCCGCCGGATTTGATAAAGATGGCATTGCCGCTGGATTGTGGTCGCGCTTTGGTTTTGGCTTTGCCGAATTGGGCACCGTCACCTTTCATGCTCAACCGGGCAATCCTCAGCCGCGCCTGTTTCGCTTGCCGTTGGATCAAGCAGTGCTGAACCGCATGGGATTTAATAATCAGGGTGCGCAGGCGTTGGCAGAGAGATTGAAGGGAAAGGGATTAGGCATCAGGTGTCAGGCATCAGGATTGCCTCAACATTCCTCTAGCCTCCAACCCCTTGCCCCTTGCCCTTCTCCGATCGGCATCAACCTGGGCAAGTCTAAAATTACGTCACTGGAAGAGGCGGCGGCGGATTATGTGGGTAGTTTTCGACTGCTGAAGGATGTGGGTGATTACTTTGTGGTGAATGTGAGTTCGCCGAATACGCCAGGTTTGCGATCGCTGCAAGATAAAGCTCAACTGGAGCCGATTTTGCAGGCGTTGCAGCAGGAAAATATACACCGCAAGCCGCTACTGGTGAAGATTGCGCCAGATTTGGAATGGGGGGCGATCGCGGATGTGATCGATTTGGCACAACAGCATCACCTGGCAGGCATTATCGCCACCAACACGACCATTCAGCGTGATGGATTGAAAACTCAGAGGCTTGTAACTGGCAACTTAGTGGCAGAAGAAGCCGGAGGAATTAGTGGTGCGCCAGTCAGAGCGCGATCGACGGAAGTAATCCGTTTCATCTACAAAGAAACCCAAGGACAACTGCCGATTATTGGCGTTGGCGGGATTTTCACCGCAGACGATGCCTGGGAAAAAATCACCGCTGGAGCGAGTTTGGTGCAGGTTTACACCGGCTGGATTTACGAAGGACCCTGGATGGTGCGGCGAGTGCTGGAAGGACTGTTGCAAAAACTGGATCAGGCAGGATTGAAGACTATTGAAGAAGCGAGGTCACTATAATGAGAGCAATTAAGCGCTCCATACAGCCATGAGTCAGCTACAAACGATAGTACCGACGGATACTTGGATCAACGCCACCTGGGATGAATATCTTGAGGCAATCAATGATCCGGCTTATGAAAAAGCGAAAGGCTATTATTTCAACGGACAGATGAGGATCGAGATGGCAGCATTAGGGAATCCTCATTCACGAGATCATTTCATCGTTATTACCGCGATCGGGCTGTTTGCCAGTCTCCGCAATCTTGATTTGGATGGACATGACAACTGCACCTACCGAAAAACAGGCTGTCGAGAAGCGCAACCAGATATCTCTTTCTATGTAGGTGCCAATGCAGAGGCGATTTCCTGGGACACTACGATTATTGATTTGGATCAGCAGCCTGCACCCGATTTGGCGATCGAGGTTGCCGATTCTTCCCTTGCCGATGACAAAGGCGAAAAGCGGTTACTATATGAGGCGCTGGGAGTGCGCGAATACTGGATTATTGATGTGCAAAATGCCCAGATCTTGGCGTTTACTATTCAAAATCGGGGCAGTTATCGGATTGAACAGTCTCAAGTGCTAGCAGGGTTGAATCTGGCAGTGTTAGAGGAAGCGTTGCGCCGCAGCCGAAAAATGAATCACGGCAAAGTCAGCGCTTGGCTCATATCTCAGTTGAAATCAAGTAGTGATTAACAAGGTAGACGATCGCCAACTCAATAAGTGCTCAATTGTTAACGCAATAGCAGCGATCGCGCCTAACCTTATCTCACACCCGA
>JBBSCL010000565.1:0-3027 GCA_038250345.1 Leptolyngbyales cyanobacterium | reverse complement strand
AATCAGGTTATTGCTCTGATTTCTGAAGGTTTTAAAGCGATCGCGGATATTTGTTAGCACCTTCGACTCCTCTCCTGACCTTGGAATCCTTAGCTTTGCCCAGCATCTTACTTGCGATTGTAGCGGCTATGTCCTAATGGGCTGAAGATGGTAGAGGCTGACTTTTTGGGGGGACTGCATGGATGCGACTCTAAGTGAAGCGGCGATCGCGGGGCAAGTTAGGCTAAATGTTGGTGGAGGCGATCGCGTAAATTATCTTCAGCCGCAAGTTCATCCTGTCGGCATTGCTCCAAAAAATCGTAGAGCCATTCTTTCGGAACTGTGGGAAAAGTGGGGCTGGTTTCTACTTCAACATACTGCCGATTTTGCAGTTGATAAATGCGGAGGATGTAACCATCAAACCGCCAAAATTCAGGCACGTTCATGCTGGCATAGAGCCGATTTTTATCAATATCGGTGTTGGTAATATCGACTTCTACAATTAGATCGGGGGCTGGATCAGCTTCTAGATCAACATTTCTGCCTGATACAAGCGGCTGATTTTGAATATAAAACGCTTCGTCGGGTTCTGCGCCTTTTTTCAATCCTGGAAAATTGAGCGTGGTTGACCCCATTGTTTTAATTTTCTTGCCGAATCCTCGCACTAAAACGCGAATAAATAGTCCAATCATCCGTCCTGAAAAATCGTGATCTTCGGTTGGCATCGTAAATTCCAGGGTTCCTTCGTCGTAAATGAGGCGGGTGCTGCGGGTTTGGGGCAGCGCATCCAAAATTTGCAGGTAGCCTTCCCAGGTCACGTCATGAATCACAACGCGCTGTTCCCCTTGGAGGGCGATCGCGGTTTGCTGTATATCTTCCGGTGCAGTGCTGACCATAACAGCCTCCATTTAAATGGGAACAGGAATTTTGGCGTTGACTTTGAGCAGATCCAAGCCTAGTTCTACGCGCATCAATGCTGCAACATCATTTATGAAGCAGCAAGAACTAGAGGAGTACTGATGAAGTCTGCTGCATCCAGGGTACATAAATCAACTTCATTAGGATTTTCGAGTTCTATAACTCGGCTAGCTTGAGCCGAGATAGCCTGTTCAAACAAATTACGAACCCCTCGCGCATTGCCAAATGTTGCTGGGCAACGACTCACTAAATCTTGAATCAGTTCAACAGAATAATAAGTTGCTGACTCATTCAGAAAATATCCAGAGGACGCACATAGATTGTCTAAGATTTCACACAATTCATTGATTGTGTAGTCCTCAAAGGCAACGTACTTATTAAATCGAGATTTCAAGCCGGGATTAGACATTAAAAATGCTGTCATCTGTTCCATATACCCCGCTACGATTACGACAAAATCATCGCGGTAGTCTTCCATTGATTTTAGCAGTGTATCAATTACCTCCTGCCCAAAATCGCCGCTACCTCCACTCGCTGAAACCAATGTGTAAGCTTCGTCAATAAAGAGTATTCCGCCTTGTGTCTTAGTAACGACATCTGTCACTTTCAACGCAGTTTGCCCAACAAAACCTGCCACTAAGCCAGAGCGATCTACTTCAACTAAATGCCCTTTTGAAAGCAACCCCAAGGCTTTGTAGATTCGTGAAATCAAGCGAGCAACGGTTGTCTTGCCCGTTCCAGGATTTCCTGTGAAAACTAGATGCATAGACAAAGGTGGAATTGCTAAACCCCGTTCTCGACGAAGTTGTTGCACTCGTACCAAGTTAACTAATTTCTTCACTTCAGCTTTAACGTTGGGCAAGCCAGTCAGTTGATCTAACTCAGCAAGTAGTGTTTCCAGAGACTTCGCTTCTTCAAGACCAGTACCCTGGTCAGATAAAACCTGTTCTCCCTTCTGGGAAGCTCTGCCTAATTGTTCCTGAATTGCTTGAATTTGTTCAGCCAATCTCTCACGATTTGGATCAATGTCTCGAAGTTGAAGTAAATCTGCGAGGGCTTCAATTTTCATATCTAATTCTTGATAAGCACAAGCTCGAAATCCCAAAGCATTTGTATTGCCTGGATCAAGCTCTAGAGTGGTTGTATAGTCTGCAATAGCTTGATCAAAGCGACCTAGCTTTTCCCAAACAAAAGCACGAGGAAAATAACTGGTCGCATCTAATGGCGAGAGAACGATTGATGTTGTGAAATCAGCGATCGCTGATTGTAATTCTCCCAGTTCTTCATAAGCTTTTCCGCGCAAGTAGGTACCATCATCAGTTGGATTTAAGGCAATGAATTCCGTACAGTCTAAAATTGCTTTTGCGTACTCTTGTTTGTGATAGTAACCCCAAGCACGCAAGTAATAAGCATCTGATGTTTCTGATTCAGTCTCAATGACAGCAGTAAATAACTCAATTGCTTCTGCGTAGCTCTGAGCCTTAAATTCCTCCAAACCTTGTGACATTAACTCAGACATGGCTTCATTCCTTGCTATGGATGCTCTGGTCAGTATTCCCTAGAAGCTAAAGAATCTCCCGCCGCGAAAGGGGAATCACGCTTTTAATACAAGAAAACTACTCTTCCTGGTGAGGGCGATTCCCGTAGGGAGTCCTCTGGAAAGCTTCGCTAACGTTTCACGAATCGCGGTTTGCTGTATATCTTCCAGTGCAGTGCTGACCATAACAGCCTCCATTTAAATGGGAACAGGAATTTTGGCGTTGACTTTGAGCAGATCTAAGTCTTGTTCAAATATGGTATCAATCGGCTGCATGGTGCCATCGGTGGTCATAAATTTGTGGTCAGGTGTGGCGCGGAGGGTGGTGCCGTCGTCAAGCTGATATTCCACCAAGGCTTGGGTGCCGCGATTGTGCCATTGAGCGATCGCCTGAGTGTAAACAAAGCCGTTTTCATCGACGCTATAAACCGTGCAGGCTAATTGTTTCTGGACGATTTCACCAATGGCGATCGCGCCATATTCCACCGTCAGGATCAGCGTGTCAGCACTGAGGCAGTATTCCGCGAACTGCACCATTGTTTCCCACAGATCCGTAGCAATCTTGGCTTTCACATCATTTTTTTCTGCACCTT
>JBBSCL010000564.1:0-3029 GCA_038250345.1 Leptolyngbyales cyanobacterium | reverse complement strand
TATCCAAGGATTAACACTTAAACTTCGTTGTGAATTCGGATGAAAATTGCTATTCATGAGATGCACTCTCTACTAAGTAATCATCTGTTGCCGCCAATTGATAAACTTTTTCTGTTTGCTGAGGACCTGTGCTTCACTCAGACTTTCATTCACAGGTAGCAGCCAGCAATAGTTTAATCAAACAAACCCTCTACAGTTTGTCGGAACGCAATCAAAGCGTGATTAGCCTGAAGCGGCTTCAGGGCTTCCAGCACTTGGTCAGATATTTCTGAGGTAACGATGACTTTGACTTGAATGTTGGTGTTGTAACCAGCAATATCACCCATCCGCCTACCATGACTTCCAGCACCCTGCGCGGCGCTAATCGTGTAGCCGGACACATCTAGTTTTGTGAGCAGATGAATCAGCCGATCTTGCAATACAGCTTCACCAATGATGGTGACGAGAATACCTTGAGCTAAAGAAGATGACATAAAATCTCCGAGAATGATTGTATCTAAAAGTGTTCAATGAAGCAGTTGCGAATTTTTACATCTCCGATCGCTGGGAGAAGTCAAAGATCTGGATGCACTAGGAGTAAGACGCTGGATTGTCGATGCCTGATGATTCCTAGAATGCTTGACTAGCAGTGATCATTCACGGAACTATTGCGATCGCTCGTTCAGAAACCAATGCCATGAGTAAAGGCAACATCAAATCTCAGGATGTTCTATGGGGTTAGTTTCCAGCGTTACTTTAACCTCATACAAGTTGGATTCAATCGCTGCTTGGGTTTCCTTAGAGGCAGGCTTTATGCTTCCTCCGACTGATGACAGACGAGCGTTAATATCATTTAATTTATCTCGAAGACCGTTAGTGAAGTTATCAAGCTTCTTACTCATGATTTTCTCCTAGACAACTTTGTAAAGTGCTGCTTAGAGTATGACGCAAGGATGTTTGAAATCATGTTTATCGGCATGATTGAATTGTATGCGTTGTATGAAAAAGCATTCAATCTTCACATTTTTATTATCACACTGTCATTCATGGATAAAATTTCGATCAGTATTACTCTCCACAGCAATTTTAGATCACTGAGTCTTCAAACTTTTAATTGCTTTTGATTACGATTTATACCGTAATCAACTAACTTATACAGGAAATCAAACAGTAGTCGTTCAAATTAGTGTAGAGAGTCGATTAAAAAATGAGTGATTTAGTTTCTATCGGTTTCAAATTCGATCGGGTTCAAAGGTGAAGTTAGTCCAGTATCGCCTAATTGATCTGGCGAGATTGCAGAAGAAAATATAGGAGTCTTAACTATGAACTGGAAAACATTAGCGATCGCGTTTATCTCGACGATAGTATTTCTGTTTGCCGGAAATGCTATCGCACAGACTGATCTCAACATCAATAATACCAATCTGATGCGATTAGGCGGAAGTGTCACGGTTGCAGAAAAACAAGCTGTAGAAAATGCGATTGCCATTGGTGGCTCGACGATCGTTCAACCCAATGGACGGGTGACAAAAACCGCGATCGCTATTGGTGGAGATGTCATTCTCAAGCAAGGTGCACGGATAGACGGCGATGCCTATGCGATCGGTGGCAAGGTCGTACAAGCAGAAGGAGCCACTATTGGCGGCTCAAAAAGCATACGCGACAATCGATATGATGGACAAGGCATGATGGAAATGCATCGCGATCAAAACTACTTCTTGCCGATGTATTTCTTTCATGCGAGTGTTCGGATTTTTTCAGCGATCGTCGGTGCCATTCTTGGCATCATTTTGCTACGAACTGCACCCTCTTTTCTGCCAAACTTAGCAGCCACTGTGCGTCAATATCCAGGTCAAAGCGCATTATGGGGAATTGGGGCAGTGTTTACCTTTGTTGCCCTCAACATTTTTTTGGCAATCACCCTAATTGGCATTCCACTAATTCCACTCCTCGGCTTAATCATGGGTCTATCATCATTGGTTGGGTCGTTGGGAATTTCACTATTCATCGGTCAACAAGTCAGCGATTCTCTTCCAGAGAGGCTACGCCAACAGCGAAGCAGCTTGCAGCAGTTCTTGATTGGGTTGCTGATTGTCACACTACTTGCCCTGATTCCATTTGTCGGCGGCATTGTGGTGTCTGTTGTGAGTCTGCTTGGTTTGGGATCGCTCCTTGCTTGGAAATTGGGTAAGGCACAACCGCCGATCTTGGAATCACTCAAATAAAGTCGATCGAATGTTTATTGTTTGAGGAAACTTCCTATGAAACCAGATTATCTAATTGTCGGCAGTGGTCTATCTGCGCTGGTCTTTGGCGCTTTGATGGCAAACTCCGGCAAAACCGTGCAAGTTCTTGAAGCCCATGAGCATCCCGGTGGCTATGGGCACACGTTTACGATGGCTAAAAAATATACGTTTAACGCTCAATTCCACTATGTTTGGGATTGTGGTGAAGGACAACTGGTGAATCGAGTCCTCAAGAAGCTGGGCTTGGATCAGGACGTGACCTTTGAGCAGTACGACCCAAACGGCTTTGACCATATGCGAATGCCGGGACACGCGCTAGATATCCCTTCGTCACCGGAGGAACTGATCCAGCGATTGACCACACTGTTTCCGGCACATGGCGATCGCATTCGTCAATTTGTGAACGAAGTCGAGAAAACTGGCGCAGGTTTGAAAAGACTCGCTCCTCCAGTGAAGCCCATTGAACTGCTCAAGCATCCAGGTGAAGTGGTTTGTGCCGCCCAACATCTCAACAGCACTCTTCAGGATGTATTCGATAAGTTTCAGCTACCGCAAGCCGCCCAAACTCTATTGGCGCTGCAATGGCCTGATTTTTTGTTGCCGCCCAATCAACTATCATTCTATGCCTGGGTTGCCTTGTTCAGAGGCTATCAAGCGGGTGCATTTTACCCAACCCAGCATTTTGAACAGGTAATCAATTCGCTTGTCAAAGTGATTGAATCCCACGGAGGGAAAGTACTGCTCAACCAAGAGGTCACGAATTTTAGAGTCACAGACAAAACGGTCACGGGAGTGGAAGCGATG
>JBBSCL010000563.1:0-3033 GCA_038250345.1 Leptolyngbyales cyanobacterium | reverse complement strand
GAGAAAACTATGAATTTTCAACGAGAACTGATCAATTCAGGCATCAATACTCAACAGGTGACTGCGCGTTTAGCAATAGACATGCAGAAGCAATTTTGGGATGACTATTTCCAAACAACACAGAAGATGTCATCGAAGGTCAAAGCCAACGAACAAGTAAACAGGGCAATGAATTCAAAAGAGGGTGCTGATATCAGTACCCTCTTTCTGTTATTACGTTTGTCTGCCTAAGCTCCTAAGCCCAGCGATGTTCTTAGCCATGCGATATCATATCAATCGCAACAGTCACCGCCAAAATTACAGCTATTTCCAGTAGAGTGGGCACTGTCCACAATTCTCAAAGCGTTTCACCACAAAGGTTTTGGGCAGTGCCCACCCTTGATTGGGGGCGGCAGTGGGATTCATTGGAATCAGCTTGACGAAGATATCAGCATCAAAAATCTAATTCTTGGGCAACCATCGGCAGAAAGTCAAAAATCGTTTCAGTGGTGGCTCAGTAGTCGAGTAGTGACGGTCTGATGAGTCGCTGCACCGCAAAATACGTCAATGCGATCGCGCTGTTGGTGCAGAATCGCTTCAATCTTGAGTGTTTCTGGTGTTTTCATAGACAATCCCGAAACTTTAACCATATCTGCACTTTAAATCCATCCCTTTTTTCTTGCTATTCCGATCGCCCCTTCTGGTGATAAGCGCGATCGCCCATGAGTGATTGGCGTAAGGGCGATCGGGTTATTAGAAGAGCAGGGTACACAGTTTTTCTACAATCTGCTCGTGGGTCTCTGCGGACAACTCGCCTAGCTATCGCTGGATCATGGAGTAGCGCAGCGTGAGTAAATGATTTAGCCTCAGTGTGGAGTTTTTTTTGAGTCCAGTGATGGCAAAGTCAGGGTGAGTTACATCTAAGATCAGGTCGGTAGCCAATGGTTGAGTCGGAATGCGACTGGTTATGAGTGCGAGAACGACATGACGATATTCTCCGATCGTGTCTGTTAACGCATAGGCAGGTCGAATTTTGCTATCAGATAAATCGTCGTAAGGGAACTCGACCAGAACGATGCTATGCTTCATGGTCGATGGGTTTGCCATCTTCTAATGTGTAGATGTCTTCTTCGGGATCATTGAGAACCTCGATCGCCGAAGTTTTAATGGTTGATAAAGACCATTCTTGCGCGTCGTCTAGCTCAGGAAACAGTAAGATGCCTCGAAAGCGCGTGGCTTTTGTGGCGGTCAGCGGTTGGTCTAACTCGACGTTGCCCTGTTCGTTAATGCTGCCTGTGATTTCGATGGCTTTCATATGCTGTGCGATCGCTCAACTGCTTCTAAATTATCTCATTTCTGCGATCGCCCCTACATGATTCGCTCAAGTGCGATCGCTATAAATGAGCAAGCATTCTCAGGATTCGGCAAACGGATTGAGGATAGAAATCTGGCAATCTTCAAAATCACGGGTGTTGCGTGTTAGTAAAGTGAGTTGGTGAATCTGAACTGTTGCGGCAATGAGTATGTCTGCCTGAGAACGGGTTTTGCCTTGAGTTCTCAAACGCCCTCGTAAATTACCAGCGCACTGGGCAATCTCAGCAGTAATTGGAAGGACGTTGCAGTAGTCAATTAGAAATCTTTGGAACCAAGTTTGGATTCTAGCGTTGGGTTTGGAAGTTAAGCCATAGAGAATTTCCTCCAGCGTGATCACACTCAACGATAGCGACGCAACGGTTGCACTCCACTCCACAACGCCTGAATTGGGTTGCGATCGCGCTAATTCACTGATGACGTTGGTATCACAAAGAAAAGTCATGAGGACTTTCGGCAAAGGGATTTGAGCGATTTCCGTAGGGATCGCTTTGCGAATCGCGGCGAGGAGGCACTTCCAGCAGATAATTTTCCTCTTCACAAAGTTCCCGTAACTCTGCAAACGCAATAGCTAAGCCGGGTTTCTGAGATTGCTGCTGCCAAACGAGAAACTCCTGAAAAACGTCCGCTTTAATAACGGCTGCAACCAATTGATTTCGGTCGTAGATCAACTGAGGCTCTTCAACAACCGCCTGAATTAAATCCGCGAATTTCTGTTCTGCGTCCTCAAGTTTCCAGGGCATATTTTTGTGAGCTAAAGAAGATTCATCTAAATTGTAGCCTCACCGCGATCGCCCCGGCATAAATAGCTCAAGTGAGATCGCTCGGCATAATTGGCTCAAGGGCGATCGCTTCTATCTAGTGGTGCTAATCTGTCTAAAGAAGCGGTGTATAGGACGCTCAAAACCTGGCAGAGTAGGGGATGTAATGGTATCTTGAACGTTGTAAGTAGCGGCTCGTTTAAGAACTGCACTCTCGCGGCGGTACACTTCGATCTGTTGCAATTCTCGGTTGACGATCCAATATTCCTCAACTCCCTGGGATGAGTAGAGTTTGAGTTTGGCTTCCCGGTCTCGTCGTTCATTCATAGTGCCCGAAGACAGTACTTCGACGATTAGTTCGGGTGCGCCGATAAAATGCCCCGCTTCGTCTATGAAACGCTCCATTCGTTTCACACTGATCCAAATCGCGTCTGGGATGACATTATCAGCATCGCTGAAGATAATGCCAGGAGTTGGAAATGCTTCTCCTAGTTGCGTCTCGTCTGACCAATCTCGTAGTTCTGCACAGATGTTGAGAATAATGGATTGATGTCTGAAGTGGGGTGCCCTAGTCACAAAGAGTTCTCCGTCAATGATTTCGTAGCGCTTCCATTCGTCGGCTGCGAGGAGGTCGAGATCGGCAGTCGTCCAGCGAACTTTTTCAGATGAGGTTTGACTCATTGTGTGTCTCCGCGACTTTCTTTCTTTCTATTTTCGCTTGTTTTACCGCAGAGATCGCGCCTTCACTTCATAACGGCGATCGCACCTTCTTTTTACAACAGCGATCGCCTAGGAGTGATTGGTGTAAGGGCGATCGCGACTAGCCAGATGGTTAGCCCAGAAACAAGTCTTGCTATTCCCAATCTTCATACTTTAAGCCCTCAACACGGCTAAACTCGCGAATATTATGGGTAACGAGAGT
>JBBSCL010000562.1:0-3035 GCA_038250345.1 Leptolyngbyales cyanobacterium | reverse complement strand
TCTAGCCCAAAGCGATCGGGGTGAAGCAGTTTGGCAATATCTCGGTAGCGTTTAAGCACACGATTGTTGTCGGCTGTAACTGCCACACCCAGCACAGCGTAGAAATCAACAAATTTTTTCGTCCAGTTGGAAATAAGCGAACTTTGCGACATCGAAAGGCAGCCCTAGCAGGATAGATGAATTTTGAAAGCGATAAACTCTCAAAACAAATAAACAACTCTCTAGAAAAGGGTAACAAGTTTGAGCGAATGCGACATCTGCAATAGGTCGCAAATTTGCTATCAAGCAACCCTAGTTAATAGAACCAGTTGTTAACGAAACGATATGAACTAGCAAAGCACCCTATAAAATTACAGGAGAGTCGGAACCGAGTTGATCCCTGTAGAAATTAGGGGTAAACACGGGTCACATTTGTCCTTAATCTAATGTACTGTGCAACGTTCGGTTCAACCGGACGGGTTCTATAAATCCTTGCTATAGTTTTTTGTCCAGGCATTATAAAGGCAGAGATAAAATAGAAGCAGTTGTCTTAGGCTAAACAGTAGAAGGAGTTATACCCGTGTGGCGATCGCCCAGTTGGAATGGCATTTTGAGTCAGCCAAGAGATCGAAAAGTTGCTTCTTTGCTAGCCTTAGCTGGCATGATTGCCCCCATCTCAGGGTTTCACAAGTTTTACCTGAAACAACCCGTTTGGGGCACATTGTATTTAATGTTATCGTGGACTCCCATTCCTCGGATTGCTTGCGGCATTGAGGCTATTTGGTATTTGTTTCAAGATGCTAGCGAGTTTGATTCGCGGTTTAATTCTGAAATACCATCGACCTCGATCGCTGCCACCCTTGCTTCCAACGTTGACCCTGCCAAAATTAGCGCGATCGCTGATGCCGTTCGTCAACTCGATCAACTTCGGATTGATGGATTAATTTCAGAGTATGAGTTTGAGCAGAAACGGCGGAAACTGTTAGATCAAATCGGGTAAAGCGACCCATCCATACCCCCCTACTCATCCACGTCCACCCAGCTTATGGCTTTGCGTGATTGGCTTGTAAATGTGACTCAATCTCAATCGATCCGGGCACGGATTTTGAGCGATCCCTACTATCGATTTCAAACGCTTGATGAACTGCAATTGGCTGCTAGCTTAGGCATCCAAATTGATGTGAATCAAGCGGGGGTGGATGATTGGTTGCGGTTGCCTGGTTTATCTATTCACCAAGCGCGATCGCTGGTGGAGCTTACCCAATCTGGGGTTCACCTCCATGCGCTTGAAGATATTGCGGCGGCATTGGGGCAACCCGTCCAGCGGCTCAATCCTTGGAAGCCTGTGCTGGTGTTTTGTTATTACGATGAAGATAGTCTGCACACTATTCGACCGATTAATGTCAATATGGCATCTGTGGAAGCGCTAGTGCGAATTCCCGGTGTGGATACTTACTTGGCGCGAACGATCGTTCAAAATCGTTCTCCTCACCCCTACCGCAACCTAACTCACTTAAAACAGCGGCTTTCCCTACCGAGTGATACAGTCGCTAAACTCTTGCACTACCTTAAGTTTTAAAGGTTTTGGATTTCAGGGTTCGGGTTTCAGATTCATATCTATCCCCTGTTCCCTATCCCCTGTTCCCTATCCCCTTCTGCAACTGTGTCTACCAATCCCGCGCCCTCTACTCTGCCTAATTTTCCTGATCTGTGGCAAGAAACCTTAGGTTGGCAGCCCAGCGTTGCCCAAAATATTTTATTTCAGCAGCTTTATGAAGGTATTTTGGAAGGCAATCAACAGCTTAATTTAACCCGGATCACTGACCCCGTAGAGTTTTGGGAGAAACACCTGTGGGATTCGCTCAGCGGCATCAAGTCGTTTCTCGAGTCAACCAGCAACGAGTCTTCCAGTCCCGACATCCGACACCTGACACCCGATACCCAACACTCCATCCCTTACCGAGCTATCGATATTGGCACTGGAGCAGGTTTTCCGGGATTACCGATCGCGATCGCCCAACCGAATTGGCATGTTACCTTACTCGACTCCACCCGTAAAAAGCTTGATTTTGTTAGCCAGTTGGTGGAGCGTTTGAATATTGCGAATGCCACCACGCTGGTAGACCGGGTAGAGCAGATTGGGCGCGATCGCGTCCATCGAGAACAGTATGATTTGGTGTTAGTTCGAGCCGTCGGCGCGGCAGCGATCTGCGTAGAATATGCTCTGCCGCTGGTAAAAATGGGTGGATTGGCAGTGCTGTATCGGGGGCAGTGGCTTGAAGAAGAAGCAAAAGAGCTTGCTCCGGTGGTGAATTTGTTGCTAGGTGGTGAGTTAGAACACGTTGCAGCATTTAAAACCCCGATCACTCAGAGCGATCGCCACTGTCTATATATTCGTAAGGTTGCGCCAACCCAACTTCTCTACCCTCGCGCTGTGGGCATTCCCGCCCAAAAACCATTGGCGCTTACTTCAACAATTTCTTCACCACGTCGATCAAATCCGGCGGATGATACGGCTTTGTAATGTACGCATCTGCACCTTGCTTCATCCCCCAATACACATCAAACTCTTCGCTTTTACTGGTACACATGATCACAGGAATATGCTTAGTGTTGGGTTCGTTTTTTAGCCAGCGGCATAGCTCGTAGCCATTTTTACGCGGCATCACAATATCTGTGACAACGAGATCAGGGAGATTCGCCTTAATTTTGGTGATTGCCTCTTCGCCATCGATCGCCTCAACTACATCAAATCCACTTCTTCGGAGTTGGTCTGAAACCATTTGCCGCACAGTAAGGCTGTCATCCACGATTAAAACGGTATGCATAACTCCCAATTGACTCGTAATTCAGGGCGGAGACGACTTAGTTCAGTTTAGAGGACGAACAGGGGTTAGTCTATGACAGATTGTGCCAACCGCCAAACTCTGTTGAATCTGAGTTCTGAGTACTGAGGTAATATGCTTTCACCGCACACCGTACTCTGCACACCAAACTCCGAACTCCGTACTTCTCCATCAGTTGCGAGTCAAACTATCTAGTTGCGCGGCTTCTTC
>JBBSCL010000561.1:0-3042 GCA_038250345.1 Leptolyngbyales cyanobacterium | reverse complement strand
ACGGCATCAGGCACCCCTCGCTTGTAGTACACAAACAAATTGCCCGACACATAAACATCAGGGCGATCCTGAAAATAGACTCCAAGCGCTTCCACGCCATAGATTAAATAGTCCCGCGTCGGGTCGCTTTCAGTCATCGGTTGACCGTCTCCATCCGGGTAGATAATCTCAAGGTCTGAAATGCTGGTAGAAAGGTTCATCGTGCCATTCCTCAACGCGATCGCACTCGATCAAACCATAGCATTTTGCTGAATTGAACACCACGCATCAGCGATCGCTCTCTGGCTTTATCTATCTTAGAGCTTACGCATTGACAAAAAGAGGGGAATGTGGGGATTCTAGACACATCTCGTAGCCCCGGAAACCAGTCGTGAGAGAACCATCTAAGCCCTCTACCGCTAAGTGTACCTGCCGCCTCTACATCCTGTTTTTACTGGCAGAACCCAAATATGTCAGTTGGGTTCGCCTGTCTGAAGTGATGGAGGGGGTGAGCCACGATAGTATAAATCGGTTCCTGCTGCGCGAGGATTACACGCCGCATGACCTGTTCAACGAGGTGAAAGAGCCTCTAAATCTGGTTGGAGGAATTGGCAGTGGGGATGATAATCGATGCCTATGAACAGCACTATCAGCAGCGGGTACTCAAAAATTTCCAATACAGAGCTAGGCAGATGGGCTTTGCCTTAGTGCCCCAGCCAGAGCTACCTCAAGTTTCTTAGAAGACGCTACGCGTTGGCGTTCGCGAAGCGTTGCCGCAGGTAATAGCCAGTCCAAAGGGCTTACGTCATTCGTCATTCTCCCCACCTCTAGTCATTGAAGTATTCAATCCATTTTCTAGGGCAAAGCGCACGAGTTCGGTGCGGCTGTTAGTGGTTGTTTTGACGAAGAGGCGGCTGACGTATTTTTCGACGTTGCGGACGCTGGTTTCGAGGCGACGAGCAATTTCCTTATTCATTAATCCATCGACTACTAAGTCCAGCACGCTTTGTTCGCGGGGGGTGAAATCGAGTTTGATTGGACTAGACGATTGAACGATCGCGCCCCGTTGAGTCAACATACTTTTGATATCGGCAATTTGTCTTGCTAAGTCGGCAATATTGTGACCTTCATCATCACTGGTGGCGACCCGTGCGGCGGATTGTTTCAACAAATTAGTCACGATCGCAACCAACTCATCAGGATCGAAAGGCTTCGGCAGATAGGCATCGCATCCGGCGGTGTAGCCCTGAATGCGATCGCTGGTCATTCCCCTAGCCGTCAAAAACACCACGGGTAGCCCTTTAAATTGAGGCTCTTCTCGCAATTGCTTCAAAAACTGGTAGCCATCGACTTGGGGCATCATGATATCGGTAATGACCAAATCGGGTAATTTTTGCCGCGCCAACTCCAGCCCTTCCCGCGCATTACTGGCAACATCGACCGTAAACCCACTGTCTTCTAAGTAGGCTTGCACCGCTTCGCGCAATCCTGGTTCATCGTCTACCAACAACAGTTGACCTGCCATTCGATTCTGTTTCTCCTACCCGCGTTTGCTTTATTGTATCGGATGTCTCGAACCTGTCTAAGTTCCGAGTTCCGAGTTCCGAGTTCCGAGTGCAGAGTGCAGAGTGCAGAGTTAGAAATCGCCCTTCGCCCTTCGTCATTCGCCATTCGCACTTCGCACTTCGCACTTCGCACTTCGCACTTCGTAAATTGTTTGCTATTGACCATTGCCGTTGCTTTGAGCAAACTGGTTTTACAGGTTATGCACTCCAGTTTTTCCAAGGTTCTAACTATGCTTCAAGTTACCCAATCTCCAACAGGTCCCGTTTTGGCTCAACAGCGATTCTCGATTTTGGGAGTCGCGTCTATTACTGATGCAGGCAAGACGCTTTCATTGGTGGTGGATGACCAATTTCGCACGGATGGTCCTGTGATTAAGCCGAATGGAACTTGGCAGGTCGATTTTTTGTTTCAAGCGGCTGGCAATCGTCGCCTGAGAATTGAATTGGGAAATGACAGCACAGCGGTAGTCGTACAGGTTGTCACCACGCTGCCCCAAGCCCAACAGCTTCGATTTACGCAAATTCCCGCTCGGCTACCCGCGTTGCAGTCTGCCACGGTGGAGGGCACGGCTGTTAATTTTGCAGAAGGAACTCAGTTGATCTTACGGTCAGACCGGAGGTTTGAATTGGCACGTCCGACGGTTCTGGCAGGCAAGTGGCGATCGACGATTGGGTTTAATCAAGCGGGTCTGCGGGTGATTGAAATTTTGAGTACAGATGGAAAGGTTCGGGCGGAAACTGAAATTGATGTGGTTGATGCCAAGCCACGTCCGCCGCGCCTTAGTTTTACCAATCCTCCGCAACGGGTGCAGATAGAAACCGTGGTTACCCTATCGGGACTTGCAGAAAATTATAGTGATGACGATCAACTTGTCTTACGGGCAGATCAAAAGCTAGAGCTGGCGCGCCCAAAAGTGGTTGATGGCAAATGGCGGGCACAAACCTTGTTTCGTCAACCCGGAAATCGCTTGATTGAAATTATTGGCTCTGAGCAAGATCGGGCACAGATTATTATTGAAGTGCAAGCTCCGCCAGCCGCTACTTTTAGGGTGCTGTCGCGTAACATTTGGACGAATAACCCAACGCCAGCAGACTTGCCTAATCTCACTCCCAAACGAATCACGCTGCATCATACGGCGCTCAGTGGACAGCCTGCAATCAGTGGCACTCAAGCTCAAGAAGCAGCCCGAATGCGGTTAGTCTACAACGGACACGTGAATGGCAACGGCTGGTCAGATATGGGGTATCACTTCATCATCATGCCAAGTGGACGGGTTTATGAAGGGCGATCGGAGCGAAAACGCGGCGCTCATGATTTGGTGAATGATGGGTTGGGCATTGCATTTGATGGCGTTTTTAGCGCCGCCACCATTAGTCAGCAGCAGTATCAGGCGGCGATCGCGCTTTGCACAGTGCTTTGCAAACGCTATGGCTTTAAGAATACGGTGACTCCAGTGCCAACCCCAACGGCAGATTTTGGTACGCGCAACTTACCATT
>JBBSCL010000560.1:0-3050 GCA_038250345.1 Leptolyngbyales cyanobacterium | reverse complement strand
GGCAGAAAGCCCTAATTCGGGGTTAGTTGCCAAATCTCCGCAACACACCTTGATTTTAGAGTCGGCTCCAATTCGCACAGTAAAGCCAGCACTCATTCCAGTCGTGATCAAGGCTGACACATCAGCAAATGTACCGCCCTTGGGATATTAAGATGCTTTGCAATGGCTAGTCCTTCTTCCTCCCGCACATCGCGCCCTCGAAATCGCTCTCATTTCAAACCATCTAGGTTGTTTGCCTGGGCAAACTCGCTTAAATTTCGAGCGGTCTTGGTATGGGGTTTATTGATTGCCGCAATGGGTGCCCTAGTGATTAATCTATTCTACGTTCAGATTATGCAGGGTAGCTTACTGCGTGGCATTGCTCAAAGCCATCAAGTCACTCAAATTCGCCCCTTTATGCCTCGGCGCAATATTGTAGATCGAGATGGAAATATTTTGGCGCTCGATCGCCCTGTTTTTACCCTGTTTGCTCATCCAAAGTTATTTAAACTCTCAAAAGAAGAAGTTGCTGAGAAGCTCTCTCCGATTATGGAGCGCCCTATTGCCACTTTGGTTAAGCAGTTTAATGAAGGGGAGACTGGCGTTCGGATTGAATACTCGCTGATTGAAGATATTTCCAATCGCATTATTGATTTGCGATTAGACGGTTTAGAGCTAATCCCTCATCAACAGCGGCTCTATCCTCACAAAGAAGTGGCTGCCGACATCGTTGGTTTTGTGGATGGCGAACATGTTGGGCAAGCGGGTTTAGAACTCAGTCAGCAAAACATTTTGACTCGTCCTAGTCAAGAAATTCGGCTGCGCCAAATGGGAGATGGTGCCCTGATGCCTGATCAAATTCCCAGTGGCTTTTTGACTCAAGATGATTTGCAGTTACGGCTCACTCTAGATACGCGCTTGCAACGAGCCGTTCAGCCAATTCTAAAAAAACAAGTCACTAAAGTTGGTGCAAAAAAAGGCACGGTGATTGTGATGGATGCCTACACAGGCGAACTATTGACCTTGGCATCCTATCCATCCTATGACCCCAACCAATATTACAAAGCTAACCCAGAACGCTACAAGACTTGGGCAATTACAGATCTATATGAACCAGGCTCTACATTTAAGCCGATTAATGTGGCGATCGCCCTTGAAAACAAAACCGTCAAACCTGATACCTTGATTGATAACCCAAGCGCCATCTCCATCGACGAATGGCCCATCACAGGCGGCAGTGGCGGCAGTGAAACCGTTACCGATATTGTGATTAATTCATACAACGTTGGCATGGTGCATATCGTAGATACCCTAAAACCAGAGGTCTATTATGCGTGGCTGAGACGCTTGGGCATGGGTGGCGTGGTGGGGGTCGATCTGCCTTCTGAAAGTCCAGGACAGTTCAAATCCCGCAAGCAATTTGTTGAGAACCGGATTGATCGAGCGGTGACAGCATTTGGTCAAGGGTTCTCCCTCACGCCGATGAAGTTAGTTCAGCTTAATGCCACGCTCGCAAATGGCGGTAAGTTAGTCACTCCCCATGTGATTCAAGGACTGTTTGATAGCAAAGGAAGGCTCTATTGGCGACCCAGCCTACCCCCGCAGCGGCAAGTGTTCTCGCCGTCAACCACCAAAGCTATCCTACCGATGATGGAAGGAGTCGTCACGAAAGGAACCGGAAAAGCGGCACAGCTTCCGGGTTATCACGTTGCTGGCAAAACTGGAACGTCACAAAAAGCAAATGGGTTTGGCGGCTATTCAGAAACTGCCTATGTCACTAGCTTTGTTTCGATTTTTCCCGCTGACAAACCTCGTTATGTCGTCCTCGCGGTAATCGATGAGCCTGCGGGGGGCGGATATGGTGGCACGATCGCCGCTCCCGTGGTGAAAGAAGTGTTACAGGTACTCACAGCCCTAGAAAATATTCCGCCCAGCGTTCCCGGTGAAGTTGGAGCAGAGTCAGAAAGCGGCACAGACTAGATTTCGGGCTTGAGGGTCGCAGAGATTACAGCAAAATTGAGGGAGAAGACATGGGACAGGGAGAGTACGATGAAAGAATGATCTTTGGGAGACTAGCACGCCATGAATGTTCAGCTAGTGGAGTCAATCAAGCAACTAATTCTGGCATTATCCCCGGAGGAGCAGACCTGGTTAAAAGCGCAGTTAATCCAGTCAGGCGATCATACTCGCTCTAAAGGGGTGATTGATCTCAATTCATTCAGTAGCGTGATTCAACTCAAAGAAGAGCCAATCACGTTTCAGTACCGAATTCGAGACGAATGGACGTGACAGCCAGCCGATATGCGCTCGACACAAATGTTGCTTTATATCTTCTGGGTGGACGACTTCTGAATCCTTTGCCTGTCGGTGAGTTCTATCTTTCTGTAATTAGTGAGATGGAATTGCTTTCGTATCCAACGATTTCTCAGGTTGAAGAGTCTAGGATTCGACAACTTTTGGCTCAGGTAATAGTGATAGGTGTGGATGAGGATGTGAAAAATGCGACTATCTTGTTGCGTAAAAAATATCGATTAAAGTTGCCGGATGCACTTATTTGTGCGACCGCTTTATCAGTTAATGCCGTGCTGTTAAGTAACGATACACAGTTAGCTAGAGTCATGGAAATCATTGTGAACACTGTTCAGATTCAATAGCGCGATCGCCCAATCTGTTGTTGTGGCATTTCACCCGATGGTTTGCAGTCGAGGGCTTAATGATGCTCAATCTGACTTGCGGCGAGGGCGATCAAGACATCTTAAGGGCTAAACAGTTCTGGGCTAACTTCAACCAACGTGAAAATGCCAACGAGTAGGAACTATCATTCTTATCTAGTTGAGTCTCTCAAAGATCCTCAAGAGGCAGCAGCTTATTCAGATGCTGTTTTAGAGGATGGCAGCTTTTAGGAATCCCAATTCCCAGCCGATCGCATCTTCAGGGGCGATGCAGACTCGATATAATCCAACCGCAGAGTGCGATCTCATTGGGCGATCTCATTGGGCGATCGCCCAATCTGCAAACAATAAACCCCTGATTGCTGAACCAGGGGTTTATTTGAAAACGCTATAGCAATG
>JBBSCL010000559.1:0-3057 GCA_038250345.1 Leptolyngbyales cyanobacterium | reverse complement strand
TGTACCATCAAACTAATGCTGCTGTGGTGCGCTGATGGTAAACCTACTGTTGATTGAAAGTCCAGGCAAATCTAAGAAGTTGAGTCAGATTCTCGGTCCTGGTTGGATCGTCAAAGCCAGCATGGGGCATGTGCGAGAACTAGCAAATGACGGTGAGGATGCGCTGGGCTTTGATCTGCTCAACCAGCGCATTGAGTGTCGCTATACCCCCAGGGATGCCAGAGGCAAGAAGGTGCTGGCAGACCTGCGACAAGCCGTGAAGCAAGCGGATGCGGTCTACATTGCGACTGACCCCGATCGCGAAGGTGAAACGATTGGCTGGCATTTACAACAGGAATTGCGACTCAAAAATCCGCGCCGGGTGGTCTACAGCGAGATTACGCCCCAAGCGGTTAGAGCGGCGATCGCCCACCCGCGATCGTTGGATCAGTCCCTAATTGCTGCTGGACGGGCGCGGGATTGTCTCGATAAACTGGTGGGCTACAAGGGCAGCAAGCATGTGGTCTGGCGGCTCAACATTGGGGCGAAGTCCATGGGTCGGGTGCAGAGTGCCACGCTGCATCTGATCTGTACGCGAGAACAGGAAATTCAAGCGTTCAAATCTCAGGATTACTGGAGCGTTTGGGTGGAGTATCAGGAAGGGTTTAAGGCATTTTACCGCGCCAAACTGAATGTAAATCCTAAGACAAACTCGGCAGCGGCAACTGAACAACCGGATGATGCAGCGGAGGGAAAAGATAGCCAGGAATCCGATAAGGTGACCAGTCAGGCAGAGGCAGATCGATTGGTGGCGATCGCTCGTTCCACGCCGCATCAAGTGGTCACAGTCGAAGGGAAAGTCGCGCATCAATCGCCACCGCCCCCCTTCATCACCTCCTCATTGCAACAGGCAGCAGGCGCGAAACTACGCTGTAGTCCTGATACAACGATGAAGGTAGCACAGTCGCTCTATGAAGCGGGTCACATTACCTACATGCGAACTGATTCAGTGATGTTAGCTGAGCCATTTTGTGCAGCCGTGCGCCAATATCTAGAGCAACAGGATTCAACCAATGTGCCCAGCAAAACGACGCGACATCGGGCAGTGAAAGGAGCACAGGAAGCACACGAGGCGATTCGTCCCACGGATGTGAATCAACTGCCTGCCCAACTGCAAGCGAGTGCAGATGAGACAAAGCTGTATGAGTTGATCTGGAATCGAGCGGTGGCTTCTCAGTGTTGCCCTGTGCGGTTGCGGAAAACGCGAGTCGTGACACAATCCGGTTCGGTGCATTGGGAAGCAAAAGGACAGGTGGTGGAGTTTCCCGGCTATACCCGCTACTGGAATAACTTGAGTGCGGATACTCAACTGCCCGTATTACAGCAAGGACAGCCTTTGACGCTCAAGCAGGCAGACTCAGAAAAGAAGCAGACTCAACCCCCACCGCGTTACACAGAACCGAAGCTGGTGCAGTTGATGGAACGCAAGGGCATTGGGCGACCCAGTACCTATGCGCCCACGATCAAGACGCTGAAGGAACGAGAGTATGTACAGGTGGAGAAGGGAAAACTACAACCCACATCATTGGGAATGGAGTTGGATCAGGCGTTGGAGCAACTACTGCCAGAGTTGATTCAGCCAGAGTTTACGGCACAGATGGAGTTGGCGTTGGATGCGATCGCCCAGGGAAAGCAGGACTGGCAGGGATACCTAACCGATTGGCATCGCACCTATTTTGCGCCTGCGTTGGAGAAGGCGGGTCAACTCCTGAAATCAAATGCGATTCAAGGCGGGAATACGGTCGCGCGATGCGCTAAACCCACTGCTACGGGAACGCCAAGCTCAACCCAGTCAAAGCCGCAGGCAACAGTGACTAAAACTGCCTGTCCCAAGTGTGGGGAGGCGATGAGCAAAGTTCCGTCTAAATCCAAAAAGCTGAAGGCAAATCATTTTCTCAAGTGTGGAGCGGCGGGCTGTGGAGCAGTCATGTTCTGGAATCCGCAGGGGAAACGGTATGAGGTGCCCTACGCTCAGCGCATTCCTGACCCAGAGGCATTTACGGATACTCCCTGTCCCATGTGTGGGGCGTTGCTGGAACACTATCGCTACACGAAGGAGGGCAAGGAGAAGGTGATGTTGCGTTGTTCGCTGCTAGAGAATCGGCGCGGGAAATGCAAAGAGGTCGCCTTTTTTGAGGGGCGGGAGGGGTTTTGGTCGCCCAAGTTTGGCACGCTGAAGATCGATTTGGTGAAGTAAGAGGGGCGATCGCATTAAGATCGTCTAATTTAAGGAGCAACGATGAAACTTGCTGACTTGCCACAGGCGGTTCTAGATGATCTCTGTCAAGAAGATCAGTGGCGTTTGGATATTGATCCAGGATTTGACAGTAAACACGAGTTTTGGATGTCCTGGCACCACTTCCTGAAAGTTCCGGATCAGTCCTATTACCAGCAGACAGAAGACGATTTAGCAGATTTTATCACTGTCGAGGAATATAACTTATTGCTGCCGGTGGAGCGATCTCATCATTCAGCGATTCATCCCATTCGCCTGATTCCCAGTGCTGACCAGCAAGTCCTGACGCTATTTCTCCAAGATTCCTATTATCGAGATTGGTTCACTTGCCCGACTGATGCTCGATATGGATTTATTGCAATTGCTGACCGCTATCAGAAGTTTGACTGTGATTTCTACCTTGCCAGTTATTACCATTTTGCTTACCTGATCGGAAAAGACTACGAAAAAGCTGTGGAGATTTTGTCTCAGAAACTAGATAATCCCAAATAAGGCTGAATTCATGCACATTTAATCTAGCATCCAGCACAGGTTTTATAATGCAGGGTATGTTTAGGGCGCTGCATTACAGCATGAGAAGTAGAACACACAAATCGAGAAACGGCATCGCAATGGATATGATTCAGACGACATGCCTGCTGCCAGAACAAGCGATTCAAGCCTTCTGCGATCGCTGGAAAATCACCGAACTTGCCCTATTCGGTTCTATCCTGCGTGACGATTTTCGCCCCGATAGCGACATCGATATTCTCGTCACCTTTTCCCCAGAGGCTGATTGGAGC
>JBBSCL010000558.1:0-3072 GCA_038250345.1 Leptolyngbyales cyanobacterium | reverse complement strand
TTCAAAATCACTTCCGATCGCTTTTTGTTTCGAGTCGCAAATGAATCTGGAATGTCTGGTACGGTTAATCGAGACACAGTGATTAAAGCAATTTTTTCTGCGACAAAAGATGAACTATCGGAAGAGCGAATTGAAGAGGTCGCAAGCTGGCTACCAGACGTTGTGCGCGAACTCTGGGAACAAGCATAGTTGACCGCAACGATCTTTTAAGGGCACCTGCAAAGGTGCCCTTAATTTTGCAGCAAGATACAAAATACATTCTGCTTGGTCGATAGCACAGATACAAAGCACTATTTTTTGCTGTAATTCAAGAGCTTGAGGGCAAGATTCGCACCTGCAAAACCGCCACACTTCAATTTAGAAGCTTGGTATTTGTTGAATATTAGTTTTTGCGTGAATGATCATCTTCCCTGCTTGAATATCAAATTTTTGCAGCCAAAGAGTCATTCCTGGCAAGTCAAAATTGGTTAGGTCTAAAAGCGTCTCAATCTGGTTCAGGATTGCTATACCCAACTCTGGAGTTAATCCTTGCCCTTCTATCGACAAAATTTCTAGATCAATACGTTGACCCTCTTCTCTTACTGTTGGGATCACTGATGCTGAAAGAGTTTTAGCTTCATTCGATTCTTTAAGCAAAAAATTGATATTTAAAGATATAGTTCCCGCAGTTAATAACTGAATATTTGCTTGCTGCATTTTGACAGTGTGTAACTGTTCATCAATTTCTAACTTCAAGTCTTGAAGTTTATTAGCAATGTAATCAGATGCTAAAGCATGATTAAGATCAGCTTCTGTTAGAACAATTTGAGCAGTGGCATCGGCAGGCTGATCGAGTTCAATGCTACCAAAAATAACACTAAGGGGGTTGATTGAAACTTTAGCTGTTTGAACTTCTATTGACTCCATCCGCAGATCCTGTTTCATAATCATTCCCTTCCCACTAATGGCTACTGAATCCACTTCTCCCTGAATCAGTTTGCCTGGGTTTGTGCGAATGTCAACATTAAGTTCTTCTACTTCATCTAGCTGGTTTGCAATTCCTACTTCTGCTACTTTACTAAGGGCTTGTTCGCCAAGATCAGGACTGTTCGATGTCATTCTATAATCTCCACGGTTTGGTATTTTAAAAGAATTAGCAATTTAGTTCTAAATCTACTTATTTCTATGTGACCAAATGAAAAGAGATTATTAATCTGTCTAAAGTGAGAGAAGTTATAGTGTTGCGTGTGGGAGGATATTTTGGAGGAAGGGTTTATAACATGGAAACGATACGGCTCTGGTGCGTAACTACTAATACTTGTAATTTATTAATGTTAATATCCAATTATTTTGTCGAAATTAATTTCAATGATTATTTAGAGTTTACATAAGTCAGCGATCGCAGTTTAACTAAATTCAAATAGGAGTTTCAACTAATGGCAGTTTTAGCTCAGATTACTTCTCTTTCTCTAAACGCCCCTCCCGATCCAACCACGTATCCCGACCCTCCCACACCTGATTATCCCGCTCCCGTTCCTATGCCTACGCCGGATTTGCCAAGCCCTTACCCAATGCCAGATCCTCAAACAGATCCGCCACCTATTCCAACCCCAGATATGCCTCCCGAAATTACACCTGGAGTTCCATCTATTTAATCGAAATGCTGTTTGTAATCAGTGACAAATCAACAGCGTATTGCCAGCACTAAACAATGATTGAAAGGACGCACTGTGGAATCATCAACGCCGAATAATCCTGAGCAAGAAGGACAAGTTGATAGTCGTAATGACAAAGAGAAGTATGGAACATTACTGACTGGAGGCGCAATGATCCTATTAGGACTCAAGCAGCGTTCTTTGCGGGGGGCTTTGTTAGCATTAGCGGGCGGAGGCTTGGCTTATCAGGGTGCAACTGGACAGAAAAGTTTGTCGGATACTGTATCTGACACGGTGAGTGAATCGCTAGAATTGGGTAAAAGTAAGCAGGTAGAGAAGACGGTCACTATTTCCAATAAAACGCCAGCAGAACTTTACAGTATTTGGCGTAATCTTGAGAATTTGCCTACATTTATGAAGCATCTTAAATCTGTACAAGTGATTGATGAAACACGCTCTCACTGGGTTGCGAAGGCACCACTCGATAGCAGTGTGGAATGGGATGCCGAGATTGTTTCTGACCAAGAGAATCAACTGATTGCCTGGTCTTCTGTTGAAGGAGCCGATATCGACAATTCTGGGTTTGTTCGATTTCAAGCAGCGCCAGAAGGTAGAGGGACTGAAGTGAAGGTGGTGCTGGAGTACACGCCGCCCGGTGGAACCGTAGGAAACACCATCGCAAAAATATTTGGTGAAGCGCCAGAACAGCAAATTGGCGATGAACTGCGTAATTTCAAAATGTTGATGGAAGCAGGCGAAATTGCAACCACCGAAGGTCAATCATCAGGGCGTTCATAAAATCGCCTTTGAGTTTGATGATGTCGCAGCCCATAGCCTACTCCCCAATCACTGCCTGAAACCGCTCATCGTCTCGAATGCCATCAAAATCCGAATCAGTTTTTGCCATATCTCGATACTTGGAATCCAGGCTAATGGCGTGTTGCAAAGTTTCAATCGCTAACTCAATATTTTGCTGCAAACCATAACAGCAGGCTTTGTTGTACCAGGCTTCATGCTTGTCCGGTTTGAATTCAATCGCTTGCTCATAGTTGGCGATCGCCTCCTCCTTGTGCCCTAAGGCAGACAGCGCCACGCCCCGGTTGTACCAGGCTTCGTGCAAGTCCGGTTTGATGGCGACGGCTTGCTCATAGCTGGCGAGTCCTTCGGAAAGCTTCGCTAACGCCGCCTCTTGCTGTCCTTGTGCTTGTAAACTGCGCCCTAAGGCAGACAGCGCATTGCCCCGGTTGTACCAGGCTTCGTGATCGTCCGGTTTGATGGCGACGGCTTGCTCATAGCTGGCGATCGCCTCTTCGTTGCGCCCTAAGGCAGACAGCGCCGCGCCCCGGTTGTTCCAGGCTTCGTGCTTGTCCGGTTTGATGGCGACGGCTTGCTCATAGCTGGCGATCGCCTCTTCCTTGCGCCCTAAGTCAGACAGCGC
>JBBSCL010000557.1:0-3072 GCA_038250345.1 Leptolyngbyales cyanobacterium | reverse complement strand
TATCTTGTCCGCTGGCATCGCCTCGGCTCAGTCAGTTAACCAAACAGTCAACGTTGAGTCTGGTAACGCAAACGTCGTTGTCATCGATACCAGAACTCGCGGCTTCGGCGGCGCTTACGTTGGGGGTGGTGTTGCCGCTGGCGTGACCAATGGTGGACAACAAGGGGATGCTGCAACCTTCGGCGGCAACATTCAAGGTCGAATTGCACCCTTTGCAAATGTTCCAGTATCTGCACGGGCTGCCATTCTATTCGGCAGGGAAACCACCGCAATTATGCCGCTAGTTACCTATGACTTTCCGGTTGCTGCAAACACCAACCTCTATGTTGGCGGTGGCTACTCCTTCGTTGAAAAGAATGGCAAACCAACTCCCTTGGGCAACCGAGATGCTGCCGTTGTAACCGTGGGCGCTGAAAGCAGCGTCACCCGCGATATCGTTGTTTACGGGGATGCGAAACTAGGCATCAAAGCCTATGAAAACAGCCCAGCTAGTGCGCTCAGTTTCCAAGCGGGTGTTGGCTATCGCTTCTAACTTCAAATGATTTCCACACAGTTTAAGTAGATAAACCAGTCAGGCTCTTGTATTTGCAGGAGCCTTTTTTTTTGATTTTCAGACCTATTCTTTAAAATTTAATCAATTCCGTCCCTGTTTCTAACTATAAAAATCCCCTTAAACCTGGGTCAGAATTCTTGAGAACGCGATAGGGTGCATAAAGGCAATGTTACGATTAGGGTATCCAGCAAATTCCTATCGGTTTACCGGGAATTTTTAGTCTGGTCTAACACTGTTCAGCTACGCGGCAATCCTGAACAGATAGTTTTCATAGAAAATTGCTTAGGAATGCAACCCGTTATAATGACGATCCTTCAACACTTTGCAGCAGTCCCGATGGTCAACACTTCCGCCCTTCCCACAGTTCGTAAACCTTCCAAAGTAGAAGGCTTGAAAGAGCGCAGCAATTTTCTACGCGAACCTGTCGCGTCTGAATTGCTGTTGGACACGACTCACTTCAGTGAAGATGCCACTCAGATCCTCAAATTTCATGGCTCTTATCAGCAGGATGACCGGGATAACCGGATCAAAGGGCAGGAGAAAGATTATCAGTTTATGCTGCGGACGCGGAATCCCGGTGGGTTTATTCCGCCGGAGCTTTACTTGGCATTGGATCAGCTTTCAGATGAGTATGGGAACCATACCCTTAGAGCGACAACCAGGCAGGGGTTTCAACTTCACGGCATTCTCAAGAAAAACCTGAAGGCAGCGATCGCGGCGATCGTTCGCAACTTAGGATCAACCTTGGGTGCCTGTGGCGACTTGAACCGTAACGTGATGGCTCCCGTGGCTCCTTACAAAAATCGCCCTGAATATGGTTATGCCTGGGAGTATGCCAATGGGGTCGCCGATTTGCTCACGCCACAAGCAGGAGCTTACTACGAAATTTGGCTGGATGGGGAAAAGGCGATTTCTGCGGAAGAAGATCCAGCCGTGGTTGCGGCTCGTCAGCGGAATGGCAACGGCACGATTATTCATGATTCGGTGGAGCCAATCTATGGCACCCACTATATGCCGCGCAAATTTAAGTGCAGCGTTACGGTGCCCGGAGATAACTCCGTCGATTTGTTTTCCCAAGATTTAAGTTTAGTTGTCATTACGAATCCACACGGCGAACTAGAAGGGTTTAACGTCTACGCGGGTGGCGGTTTAGGGCGCACCCATAACAAAGAAGAAACCTTCCCACGGGTGGCAGATCCGATTGGCTATGTCGATAAGGCGGATGTGTTTGATCTGGTGAAGGCGGTTGTGGCAACCCAGCGGGACTATGGCGATCGCAGCGATCGTCGTCATGCCCGAATGAAATACCTGATTGCTGACTGGGGCGTGGCAAAATTTCAGGCTCAAGTTGAGCAATACTTGGGTAAGCCGATTCAGCCGCTCAAACCGACTCCTGAATTCAAGTTTTTGAACTTTCTCGGCTGGCACGAACAGGGCGACGGCAAGCTGTTTTTGGGCTTATCCGTTGAAAATGGGCGCGTCAAAGACGAAGGCGATTTCCAGCTAAAGACTGCTCTACGGGAAATTGTGGAAAAATTTCATCTGCCCATGCGGATTACGGCTAGCCAAAATGTGCTGCTGTATGAAATTGATCCCGCCAACAAAGCCGAAATTCAGCAAATTCTGGTTCGCTGCGGGATTAAGCGCGAGGATGAAATCGATTCCCTGGTGCGCGATTCGATGGCGTGTCCCGCGTTGCCGACTTGCGGTTTGGCAACAACCGAATCGGAGCGCATCATGCCCAGCGTTCTGGAACGAATTCGTCTGTTGCTCGATCGCGTAGACCTACCCAACGAACACTTTATCGTTCGCATGACCGGCTGCCCCAATGGCTGTGCCCGTCCTTATCTAGCGGAAGTTGCGTTTGTGGGCAATGGACCCGGCACTTATCAACTCTGGCTCGGTGCGTCGCCTAACCAAACTCGGTTGGCACAGGTGTATTTAGAGAAGATGCCGATTGACGAGTTGGAATCCACCTTAGAACCGCTGCTGGTTTACTTCAAACAGGCTCGCAACCTCAGCGAAAGTTTTGGTGATTTTTGCGATCGCCTGGGCATGGAAGGCTTGCATCAGTTTGCCTCCACCTATCAACCCAGCGTTGAAGCTGACGGCAATGATAGTATTCATGCCAGCATCACCAATGATAAAAAGCGTCATCGAGTCAGCGTTCCCCCAGAGGTTTACAGCCGTCTTCAAGAAGTGGCATTTCGGGAAGGCAAGCCCATTAGCCAACTGGCAACCACCGCGATCGAGGAATATCTCAAGAGTTTGGGCTAGTGTTACAGCGGGTTGTGATCGATCCCTGCCAAATTTGCCTGAAAGCGATCGCCCTGACCCCAGACCAGCAGCACTATTTAGGACGAGTGTTGCGGTTGCAAGCAGGCGATCGCTTTATTGCCATGAATGGACAAGGACAGTCCTGGCTAGCAAACTTGATCATCTTAGACGATCAACTTCAGGCAGAAATTGTCGAGCCTGTGCAGACTCACACCGAACTCCCTGTTTGCGTCACCTTGGTG
>JBBSCL010000556.1:0-3072 GCA_038250345.1 Leptolyngbyales cyanobacterium | reverse complement strand
CCAGCACCCGCAGCAGCAATTACGTCGGCATTTTGCTCCTCTTGCCCAGGAATCGGGTCTACGATCACCATTGGGGTTCCTCGCGCTAAAATTTCGCTGGTAATTAAGCCGCCTGCTTTGGTGACTACCAAATCACTTGCCACCACCAAATCATCTACGTAATCAATCTGTTCTAGCTTACGCAACTGGACGTGAGCGCTATCGGTCACCTCTTCCAGCGCTTCCACCAATTTTTCATTTCGTCCTGCAACCACGATCAACAGAATAGGCAATGGGCTTGCCAGCAAATCAACCACCATTGATTTGACCCGGCGGGGATTCAAGCCGCCCCCGAATAGGGTAACTACGGGCACGTTGTTTGGCAAAGAGTGACGCGATCGCGCTTCTTCCTTAGTTTTCGGCTCCATAATCTCCAGCTTGACCGGAATCCCCGTTACGTGCAGCACTGCCGGATTGACCCCCCGCTGAATCAACAAATTGGCGCTGAGAATATTGGGCAGAAAATAGCCGTGAACGCCGTGATTAATCCAAGTGCTGTGGGCGATCACGTCGGTTACTACGACATATTGAGGTTTTGCCGTTTGAGCATCTTGCTCCAAAATTTGCAGTAAACGGCTGGGAATTTGCTGCACACAGACGATCGCATCAGGATCAAACTCTTTGAGTAACTGTTCCAAATCAGCAAAAAAGGGGCGTTCTAGTTTTGCCCAAGTCAGGTTGCTGTCGAGGGATTTTTCCAGATCGCTGATGTCGCTGCCTTCATAAAAGGCTTTGTAAAGTTGGGGAGCCTTTTCGCTCAATTGCTTATAGGCTTGCGTCACCGCACTCCGGTAAAGCGGGTTGGCATAGCTCAATGCATCTTCGCTGCGAACTTCCACCTCGGAAATGCGCTCAAATGCGTCACAGAGCGCCTTCGCTGCATTCAGATGTCCGGCTCCTAAAGAAGCGTGTAGGATTAAAATCCGCGTCATAAATTCCCTTGCAGCTTGGATGTGGGAAAACAGTTGCCAGTGTTACGGCAATCTTTACACGCTCTGCTCTATTTCTCAAGTCTAGTGAGTCATCCAAAGACGGATTTTTTCTAGTCTAGTGAGTCGTCCAAAGACGGATTTTTTCTAAGCAAATATCTTCAGATGAATGCGTACTATCGAATCAGAAATTATTACAGCAGCGAATTTAGATGCTGAATCATGGGCTGCGATCGCTGTTGCCACAAAGTCAGATAGGTTGCGACCAGTTCCGCAATCAATGCATTTTCCAAATTGACGAGTTCTTGTTCAGAGTCACATCCTGCAATTAGCGGCTGGTAGCGCTGCGTTTGAAATAATGTTGCCGCAAGCTCTTTCAGCAAACTGTCATCGATTGATTCTATAGATTCTGAATAATCTGGATCGATCAACAGCCGTTGCTTAGCCCGACAGCGAATCACCGATCGCATGGAATAAAAGGATGCTAACTCCACAATTCTGTTCCACCAGTAACGATGGAGCAAAGTATACAACCCTAGCTGTAAGAGTGAGTCAGCCTTTAGGTAAGAAAATAGAAAGCACCCGGTCGGCACTAGTAGCCGATCGGGTGTTGATGCAGGATATCCTAGAAATCTAGCAAAACCGCTTAAAAATCAAGCTTAGGGTAGCTATAGGCTTAGATACCGCACTCTTCGTTAGAAGGGTAAACTTGAACAAGCAAGCGATCGAGGTAGCCATGACCGAACACGCAAGAGCTGCATTCGTTTTCAACCGGACCGATGGTGGCGATCGCGGCGATTGAGTACAAACCAGAAGTCAAACCGGCAACGACTGCATTGGCGGTGTAGGTCAGGGTGTACTTAAATTCACCTTTTTGAGTCAAACCAGTTGCTTTCAGATGAGTTTCCACAGCGTCTTTGCCATAACCTTCAAAGGCGAAATCAATCACCATACGGGTCTTAAGGCACATCAACAAAACGCTCAAAGGGGATTTGTTGAATTCGATATCAACGCTGATGGAAAACTGCTCGTCAGAACCGATGATGTAAGGTGTTTGAACAGCATAGGCAGGCTTCTTGTTTTTGGCTGTAATCCGCAGGTTAGACAGGGTGAAACCTACTGGTCCAAAAATGTTGTCAGAGTAAGTTTCAGTGGTGCCAATTTGCACAGGTTGAGCGTTGGCAGGCTGCGAAGCTAGTGCGGCAGGAGCGCTGGCTACGCTAGATGAGCGGGAAGCATCCAATGCGATCGTTTCGAGTTGCATGATGAAATATCCTTGTTTAAGTAGGTTGGTGGCTGACAGAGGAAAGATAGAAGCGGCTTGGCTTGGGGGCTTGGCGCTGCTTGTCTCTCTCTGTCACTCATTAATAATGGCAACTCATCCACCTACCTAGCAGTCCCCTGACGGGGCAGATCTTCAACTCCATAGCAGTACCGAGAATGGTTGGACAAGCAATAGAGCGTAAACCTAGGCACACAACCCTCTTCACCCCTAGAGCCTGACACCTGACACCTGCTATAAAGGCTTTGCTTCTAACACACCCTTTCACAAGAGGATTAGACATAGAATCAGTGAACTGGGTCAAAGACGAGAGGCTTAAAGGTGGGCGTGAAAATATCTGTAAAACGGGTTCCTTGGGCATCTTTAGCATTACTCATTGTTTGCTACGCCAGCTTTGGTTGGTATCTGGCAGGACTACCCTCACCCAAGCCTGCGTGGTTGATGGCGGAATGCTATCAGATGATTGGCGCAACCATGCCCAACGAGGTAAAGTTTCGGCAGGAGTCAACTGTGGGTCAAGGGCGATCGCGATTTTTAGGATCTGTCAACCTTGAATCGTCTCAAACGCGCCAATCAGAAAAAGCTGCCAAACCAGCCAACGAAGCTCAATCAGCCAGTCCATACGCGGACGCAAACGAAGCAGCAAAAGTTGCAACGCCTCAGCCTAAAAACTTTTGCCGGCTTGCCCTTGACCATAATTTATTCACCGCAACCTTAGCCATTAGCTGGATCGTCGTATCCTCGATTGCATTCATGTCGCCTCTAACAAGCTTCAGCGACTTCGTCAATCGCTGGTTTCATTCGGACACTGTGGCATTTACT
>JBBSCL010000555.1:0-3075 GCA_038250345.1 Leptolyngbyales cyanobacterium | reverse complement strand
ATAGGTCGTTCTCTAGTAGTCGATAATTTGTTTTGAGAAGTCTCTTTGATTAGGTAGTAGGTACGCATGGGATCATCTCGTCCATTAGTTGCGGTAGGTGTAGGAGTTTTAGTCGCTTTATCTTACACGTCTGCGGGATATTCCCAAGAACACGATTTAAACCCGGTCACGGCGGTAGTGGCTCAATCGTCATCAGAAGCACATGCTGAAAAAGTTGATGAGCCGCTTTTAGATAAAAACGCAACACAATCAGATAAGATGATCGCGGGTTCATCTCAATCAGATAAGCCAGATAAATTAGAGCGATCGCAGCCGACGACTAAAAAGGCTGGAGAATCAGCCTCAACCAATCAGCGATCGGGTCAAACAGCGCAAGCAAATCCAGCAGGCTTAACTCCGGCTACGGGAACAACTCCCGCTTCAGTGATTCCAACCCTACCCGTCACGCCTACCATTCCAGCGCTGCCGTTTCAAAGTCTGCCGATCGGTCCGGCAAAGTCGGGAATACCGCCAGAGTATCTCAACCCCAACCCCAATCCGCTCAGCCTTCCCACTCGACCAGAAGAAGTAAGGTTGAGAGGAATTCAACCGATTACGTTGCAGCAGGCGCTAGAGTTGGCGAAACGGAACAACCGCGACTTGCAGCTCGCAACCGAAGTATTGCAGCGAGTGCGGGCATCGTTGCGGCAAGCCCAAGCCGCCCGATATCCAACCATTGGCGCGAATGGGCAAATTGCCCAAAGTCGATCTGCTTCTGGGCAATTGTCGGAAGCATTACAAACGCAGGCACAGCAATCACTGCCTCCTGCGCTACGACAAAACTCCAACAGCGATCAGCAGTCTACAGTGCTAAATGGAACAGTGCAGGTGGGTTATGACATCTACACTTCTGGTCGTCGTCCTGCCCAAATTCGAGCGGTAGAACAGCAAGTGCGATCGGAAGAGCTTCAGGTCGAAGCAACGCTGAAACAGGTGGAGTTAGATATTGCTAATGCCTACTACAATCTTCAAGATTCTGATGAATCGGTGCGAATTCAGCAAGCTGCGGTACGGAATGCAGAAGCCAGTTTGAGGGATAGTGCTGCCCTAGAAAGAGCCGGTATTGGGACTCGGCTCGACTTGCTCCGGGCGCAAGTTCAACTGGCAAACGCTCAGCAATCATTGGTGACATCATTGGGAACTCAACAGATTCGTCGCCGTGAGCTTGCTCAGCTTTTGGCGTTGCCCCCTTACATAAACCTTGCAGCAGCCGATCCTGTTCAAGTTGCTGGGGTGTGGGATATGTCTCTGGAACAATCTATCGTAACGGCGTTTAAGAACCGGGCTGAGTTAGAACAATTCCTCGCTCAAAGAGCCGCCGCCGAACAACAGAAAAAGGCGGCATTGGCATCTCTCGGTCCAACCGTTGCTTTCAATTTTCAATACAATATTTTGAATAATTTAAGAGACCAACTGGGTTTTGCTGATGGCTTCAGCACTTCACTTGGTTTCCAATGGAATTTCTTTGATGGCGGGGCAGCACGGGCGCAGGCAAGCCAACAAGATGCCAATATTGCCCAAGCCGAAACCAATTTTGCAAATACTCGCGAACGAATTCAGCTTCAGGTTGAAACTGCTTACACCAACTTGGGGACTAATTTTTTGAATATTGGCACCAATAGACAGGCGGTGGAGCAGGCAAGAGAAGCGTTGCGGTTAGCGCGGCTGCGTTTTCAAGCAGGCGTAGGCACCCAAACTGAAGTGATCAACACTGAAAATGATTTGACTCGCGCAGAGGGCAATTTGGTGACTGCCGTTTTGAACTATAACCGCGCTTTGGCATCGCTCAATCGCTCTGTGACGAATCTGCCGATTCCGGCGGGGTCAACGACTCCAACTTTGCCAAAAACGGTAACAAATTCCAATTTGCCGATCGGCACTCCCGCTCCTCTGCTCCGATAGCGAGCAAGATCGTTAGTATGAGATGGCTAGACGCGATGTATTTGTCTTAGATGTATTTGTCTTAAAACGTGAGGATGGGATATGAATCGACGGACTCAACCTCTAAGGATGGTTTTGCCAAGCTGGTCGCGATTGCTAATCGCATCAAGTCTGAGTTTGGCGGGTGTGTTCAGCATCTTAAGCGGCACCTTGCAAGCTCAAACCTCTGGGGAATACGGCGACGCGATCGCCCCTGTAGATGTGCCGATCTTGGCAGAGCCGCAAATTGCTCCAGCCGCTCCTGTAGAATCAGCACCTTTTGTACCGGACACTGTTTCCCTCGAGTCAGCGGTTCCTGCCAACGAATCCTACATCGACTCAACGGGCTATGGCATCGGCGCAACAGAGCGCACCAGCCCAGTTTTGGCATCTCCCGGAATGCCGCAGATCCGATTGCCTACTGCCTTAGGTTCAGTGCAAGAACCGATCAGTCTTGGCGGCAATGGCTTAGGAGTTGGTACGACCGCCTCCCTCAAAGATTTCTATCAGCGCACCTTCCGTCCGCCGGGTCGTTTAGGCAACGGCAATATTCGGCTAGTTTTCCCCCTATCCATTCCTGCCTCCATTACTTCCGCCTTTGGCTGGCGGATTCATCCTTTATTTGGTTCTTCACGATTTCACTCTGGCACCGACTTGGGCGCACCCATGGGAACGCCTGTGCTAGCTGCCTATGCCGGACAGGTTGCCCTAGCTGACTTCTTGGGTGGTTACGGGTTGGCTGTAGCGCTGAATCACAACAAAAACACTCAGCAATCGCTGTATGGTCACCTTTCAGAGATTTTTGTTAAACAGGGAGAACTGGTTAAACAGGGTGATGTAATTGGGCGCGTGGGCAGTACGGGCAACTCCACAGGACCGCACCTACATTTTGAGTTTCGCCAGTTGACCCCAGAAGGTTGGGTTGTCTTGGATGCAGGCGACCAGTTGGAATACGCTCTAGCCTCATTGGTCAAAACGCTGGATATTTCCCAGAAGGGAATTGCGGCAGCAAGCGATCTAAAACTGTCCTATCAGGGTTCAGCAGGCGTTTCGGGTGAAATTGATTGGCAAGCGAAGACTAAGAATGCACCGAGTCAGGCAACATCTGCCATTGCT
>JBBSCL010000554.1:0-3075 GCA_038250345.1 Leptolyngbyales cyanobacterium | reverse complement strand
CAGAGTTTACTCGTTTGCTAAACCGGGTGCAATCCATCGGGTTAACTAATGCCCATTTGTTGCTGTCTCTTGCCCCTGGTGTGCGGTTGGCAGAACTGAAACCTATTTCTCAAGTGGCACCGGACACGATTGAGCTAACGGTGCTGCAAGAAGGCTCCCAGTCCGTTGTGCGGCTAGGAGATCTGATGGTAGAGGTGCCGAGAATCATTTTGGCAAACTTATACCTGAATCAAATGGCAGCCGGATCGCAGGCGATCGCCCAGGCGCAGATTCGCTATGATGACCCAGCAACCAACGCCGAAGGATTGCTCTCTGAAAAGATTCCGGTCTATGCCGACTATCTCAGCGACTTTCAGCCCAATCCTCATCCTGACGTACAGCAACAAATCCTGGCATTAGCAAAATATCGGCAAACCAAAATTGCGGAAACCAAGCTTCAGCAAGGCGATATGGCAGGTGCGGCAACGATGATGCAAACCGCCGCTAAAACTGCATTGCAAATGGGTGATGAAGGAGCCGCCACCGTTCTGCAACAAAACGCCACGCAGCTACAATCTGGCGAAGGGTTATCGGAAAGCGATCGCAAGAAGACCCGCATGGTTTCTAAAACGACGCTTCAGGCAGAGTAATTGAGTGCGGAGTTGAAAGCATCTACGACTTTTTTGCTTTCCAGGTGCCGCCATAGACGTAAGACGGATTGTTTTGACTCACGGCTTCCCAGCAAGTAGGGCAAACAAATACCCAAGTTTTAGCATCATCTTGCTGAACGCGATAGAGAATGGAGGATAGCTGAGTACAGCGATCGCACGTTTTCTCCCGCACCCGCTGACTCATTATTCACGCCACCAAAGATGCTTTAGGACGGGCAAAAATCATTCGTCCTGCTGAGGTTTGTAGGGCACTCGTGACGATAACTTGAACTTCTCCGCCACCCAAATAGCTGCGCCCCTCTTCCACAACGACCATCGTGCCATCATCCAGGTAGCCAATCCCTTGAGTCGGTTCTTTCCCCTCTTTCAAAATCTTCAGATCAATGCTATCCCCTGGCAAATAGCTAGGACGCACCGCCTGAGTCAGGTCATTTACATTCAACACCTGAACTTTTTGCACAGTAGCAACTTTGCTGAGGTTGTAATCAGTGGTCAACAAAGTTCCGTTGATTTCTTGCGCCAGTCGTACCAATTTGGCATCAACCATGGGCACATCGTCATAGTCAGCAGAATTAATCACAATGCGATCGGGGTAAGCCTCTCGCATCCGGTTCAAAATATCCAGACCCCGCCGACCGCGCACCCGTTTTTGATCGTTAGAAGCATCCGCAACTTGCTGCAACTCCTGCAAAATAAACTGAGGCACGAGCAGTTGCCCTTCTAAAAACCCCGTTGCCAGCAAGTCTTCAATCCGACCGTCAATAATACAACTGGTATCCAGCAGCTTAGTCGAAGCAGGCTTCAAGGTGCCTTCGTTAAACAGCAAAGTTTCAACCGAGTTTGGATTGATGAGTCTCAGCAACGCCCGCCCGTGGGTATCTGCTAGAGATGTGCCTGTCACTGCAAACAGAATACTGCCCACTACCGCAATCAGTGGCTTAATGAACGAAAATTCTGGCGGGATCGGCAGCAAAAACGTAGGAGCGAGCAGCAAATTAGCAACAAGCAAGCCCAGCACCAAGCCGATCGCGCGACTCAGCAACACATCCACCGGCATAGCGCTAACCTGACGCTCTAACCGCCGGAAACCAGTTTGCACCGCAAAGCCAACAACCAGCCCAATTAGCGCCCCAAAAACAGCAATGATGAACTGAAGAGCGCCCTCATTTGACACTTGCTGCAAGACACTCGCAGGCAGGTCTTCAACACCATAGAAGCCAATCCCTGCTCCTGCCAGCATGAATGAAATAATTATGATTGCGTCTAGCATAGATTTATATGTATTAGGGGACGTATCCTCACGCCGGGTGGCTTAAGGAGATGCCAAGTTGGGCTATATTACCAATTTGCCCATAATAGAGGATGGATGGAAAAAGACGGGCAACTATTCTGGCTTCGCTAACAAGGTGGCACAGTTTATTATACTCTTCACATCTGTTCTCCTTGGGACAAAAGTATGCTAGCCGCTTATATCCACATTCCGTTCTGTCGGCGACGCTGCTACTACTGCGATTTTCCGGTATCGGTGGTGGGCGATAAAAATCCGATAACGGGCGATCGCATGAATGGCAGCAATTCCGGCACGATCGCGCAATATGTAGAATTTTTGTGTCAAGAAATTCGGCAGCAAGAACCTGTCCCTACGTCCAGAAAGCCACTTAACACTATTTTCTTTGGTGGTGGAACGCCCTCCCTGCTGGCAATTGCCCAAGTCCATCAAGTTTTACAAACCCTAGATCAGTGCTTTGGCATTGCCGCCAATGCAGAAATTTCCATGGAAGTTGATCCAGGGACATTCGATCAAGCGCAAATTTCGGGCTATCACGCTGCCGGGGTAAACCGGGTCAGCGTGGGAGTTCAGGCATTTCAAGAAAACCTGCTGCAAGCCGCTGGGCGATCGCACACCCTAGAAGAGATATACAGCACGATCGATGATGTTCACGCCGCCGGGTTCACCAACATCAGCCTCGATTTAATTTCTGGACTGCCGCATCAAACCTTGACCGATTGGCAAACCTCGCTGGAAAAAGCGATCGCCCTCTCCCCCACTCACATCTCCTGCTACGACCTAACCGTGGAGCCAGTCACCGCCTTTGGTCGGCAATATAAACCTGGCATCAAGCCGCTGCCCTCCGATGAAACCACGGCTGAAATGTATCGCACGGCGCACCGAGTCCTAACCGCCGCAGGCTACAACCACTACGAAATTTCTAACTATGCCAAACCGGGCTACCAATGCCGCCACAACCGCGTTTATTGGGAAAACCGCCCGTTTTATGGATTTGGCATGGGCGCAACCAGCCATGTTGCAGGCGATCGCGTTGCCCGTCCACGCAAGACTTGGGACTATTACGAGTGGGTTGGGAAGGTAAGAGAGAAGACAGAAAATAGAAGACAGAAGATAGAGAAGCAATCTTTGTTGCTT
>JBBSCL010000553.1:0-3084 GCA_038250345.1 Leptolyngbyales cyanobacterium | reverse complement strand
GGTTAGGTGCTTGGTTTGGTTGCCTGCCCGAATGAAGAAACATTCTTCGGATTGCCCGTTTTTGTGTTTGATTTCGCAGTAGGCGGCGCGAGGGGAGGGTTGGATGGTGACTTTGCAGATGTCTTGGGTGTCGATGATGCCAAAGCTGACGGAGATGTGGGGGGCGAGGTCGTTGCCCAAGGCTTTGAGCAGCAGATCGCCCGTGAGCCAGAGTTCAAAGCCGTCGCGGTCTGGTTTCTTGAGGGTTTTATAGTCGGGCTGGAGTCCGAGGATGGTGCCGTCGTCGGCTACGCCAATTAGCAGGGTGCCACCCTCGGAGTTGAGGAAGGCAGCGACGGTTTTGAGGATGACCTCTTCCATGACGGGGTTTTTCTTGTTTTCTCGCAGATCCCAGCGGGCGGTGGATTTGAATTCTAGCTGGGCGCTTTCGCCTTGGGCGATCAGGTCAAGAATTTGTTGATCGCCTACTTTGGGCAAGAGTTTGCGGTATTCCTCTAGGGCGGCTTGTTTGGTGGCGTCGGGGACGATGGGGAAGGTGCTGAGGATGTGGGTAAATTCGGTTTCGGTTAAGCCGTAGAGGTGGGCAATCATTCCATCGAGTTCGGCGCGGAGTTGGGCGCGTTGGGCTACGTCGGTGATGCCATAGATGCCCTCACCCCCAGCCCCTCTCCCAGAGCGGGAGAGGGGAGCCGGAACGCTTTCTCCCCCTTCTCCTTGGGGAGAAGGGGGTTGGGGGGATGAGGGCCTTAACCCAACTGCGGCGGCAAGATCGTCAAATTCGGGGGTGGTGCAGATGAGTTTTGCAGCGCGGTCTACGATGTCGCTGAAGTAGCGATCGCCTTCCACCAATCGAGGAACAGGTAACTGGTAGACAGAGAAAAAACTAACGTTTCGAGCAATTTTGGCTCGAAGACTATAATCGAGTATAAAACTATTAAAAAAAGTACATAGTAGCAATAGGACTTTGGGATCTCTAAAGGTGCATTTATTTATCCCTAAAGAGTGCCCACAAAAAACTTTTCGGGGAATCAAAGTGGCAATAAAATTTCTGAGATTTGTATTCTCTCCCACTAATCTGAAGGCTAAGCGATAAGACTGATAATCCAGTTCTTGAGCATTGTCTAAACCTTTGCCTAGAAAAGTTTCTCTAGCCTTATCTTCATCCACCCAATAACGCGGTTCGGCGTATTGATGGGTGAACTGGTGAATCATCTTGCCTTCGTAAAGCGGTAGTCGCCCCTGCTTCTGTTCTGGCTGAAACAAGTGGCTGTCATTTGTCATGTCAAATTCACGAGTTAGCTTCAGATTCCACTTATCTGGCAGTTGTTCTCCCAGCAGGGGGAACTTCAGCATTTTCTGGGCAATGACAATATCGCGATCGCTCTTAAACTCCATCACTGAAAGCGAATCAGGCGACAGTTTGCGAATCAGGGGGACTGAAATCTGTATATGTTCTTCCTCATCTTGAAAGAAGTTTTTTAGCTGCTCAACTCGAACGGCTTCTCTTGGGTTGATTCGGAATGCACCCGTGAATGAATCAGTTGATTTGCCTTTCTCAAACGTTAGGAATGCAATTTTGAATGAATGATGAACTCCATCAAAGATAAACTTTTCATTGCTCAGTCCAAATAAACTGGTGATCTGAGTTTGAGAGAACAGCATTTCTCGAAGCTGCTTAGATCCTAAGTCTGTATAAATTCCTGAAGGTATTAAAATACCAAGAGTTCCTTTATCTCTTAGCAGGTTAAAACACTGCTCAAGGAAAAGTTTGTATAAGTTAATGTCGGTTCCTGCTTTTTTGCCATTAACAATGGAAATTTGATTTTTGTACTGACTTGCAGAACGATAATAATTACTGATATGAGGGTATTGGCTTTGATACTGTAGCCACGCTGCCGCAATTTCTGGATCTTCAAGCAGCTTTTTCTGAGCTTTCTCAAACTGCTTGATATCCATCTTCTTTTTTGTTACCAATTCGCTGTGCTGCAAGAAAAACTCTTTGGCATCTGGCTTGAAAACCTCCCACGGTGGATTGGCAATAATGGCATCAAACCCACCTCGTTTCTCGATCACTTTGTCGAAGTGATAGCCCCAATGAAACGGCTTTAACGCTTCTATATCCTTGATCGTCATCAGGCGTTTTTTAGCACTGCCTTTAGCTTGCGCTTGTTCATATTTAATTCCAAGCCGTTGCGTAAACTCATTTAGCAACAATTGGTTTAGCTTCGTGTCTGATTCACGATTCACCTTGTCAATGTGATCGCGTAACATCTGCAATCGGTCTTCCTGCTCCGTCCCATTAGGATCAGAGCGCAAAAATGAATGTTTTTTGTAAAGCTCAATACTGCGGTTCTTTTCATCCAAAATGGCGCGATAGTTATTCGCCGCATCAAGCTGCAACAGGTTCCCCTGCTGAAACTCTGAATTGCCCACTGTATCAAAACTCTCCTCATCCACTCGCATCAAACCAATCAGCGAATTGCCCGCCATGATATTGAAATCAATATTGGGCAATGGCTCCAGTTCATCCACCTTTCGCGCCGACGACACCAACGCTAAAAACAGCCGCAGTTTGGCAATTTCCACCGCTTCCTCCATGATGTCTACACCATAGAGATTGTCGGTAATAATCCGCTTTTTAATGAAATAGGGCAACGATGGATGATCTTTCACAACCTCGTCCAGCCAGTCGCGCAACTGGTGATCGGTTGACAACTGCACCACCCCAATCACCCGTTCATAAATGCGGATTAGCGTCTTCATGGCCGCAATCAGAAACGCCCCCGACCCGCAGGCAGGATCTAGCAACGACAAGTTCCGCAAAATCGAATCTTCCCCATAGACCAGATGCCGACAGACATCGATCTCCATGTGCATCACCATGTCGTCGATGCTGTCAAAGGCTTGGATTTCGCGCGGGTCGCGGTGGTGCTGCGCCATCGATGCATTTACCCGATCGAGAATTAGCTTGTTGATGGTGCGATCGCACAGATATTCGGTAATTTCTGGACGGGTATAGTACGCCCCAAATGCCTTCTGGTTAATGTATTTTTCAAAGATGTAGCCCAACACATCGGGGTTAAT
>JBBSCL010000552.1:0-3122 GCA_038250345.1 Leptolyngbyales cyanobacterium | reverse complement strand
GGCACTTCAATATCAGGCATTACGCCCTTTCCTTCAAGTCGTTGGTTGCCATCTAAATATACATCGGCGACTGCAACATACAGCAAGTTGCCATCCTGCATTAAGAAAGCACGTCCGGCAACGACGGCACCGGGCGTTTTTGCACCCACAACAGTGCCAATTTTATATTGCTGAAATCCATAGGCAAGAATTTCTTTAGCGCTGCGGCTGCCTTCATTCACAATCATCACCACGGGCTTATTCCACTGGGCTTTAATCAGATTGCGATCGCCGCTGCGAGGAATGCTCGTCAAGCTAGGACCTCGTGCCGTGTAGATATTCAGCGCAGTCAGTGGCGCACCGCCCCAGCCATCGCGCAGATCTAGCACCAAACCGTCTGCGTCTCGCAGTTTTCCATAGATTAGATCTTCCTCTAGCTGCTCTTGATATTGGTCGCCTGCATAAGACCAGAGGTGAACGTAGCCAATTTTCTTGCCATCTTGCTGCAAAATACGAGTGCTGGCGCGTTGAGTCTCTAAAAACATGGTCAGTGGGTCAAGCAGTTTAGGCGTAACGGAAATATCTTGCGGGGCGCTATTGGCTGACCGTTGCACTTGCAGCATCACTTTTTGCCCAACTTTCCCTGCAAACGATCGCACTTGGTGAAATGGGCGACCATCGGCATTCAGCAGTTCATCACCCATTTGGAGTCCTGCTTGAGCCGCTGGACTGCCTTCTAACACGCCGATGATAAAGGTTTTGTTGGCGATCGCTTTGGTAAAAATGCCAATGCCACTATATTCCAGCTTGTTTTTTGGAAAAATATCTTTAGGTAAGTTTTTCAGTTCCCGGCTGCGCGGTTGAAAAATTCCCAACAGTTGGTAATATGCGGTTTCGTTTGGCGTATAAAACCGGGTGTGCGAAGTCTTTAGCTCGGATATCATGGCATTCATCACAACCGCTAAGTCGTCCGCCGACTGAGCTTGAGCCACTTGAGGCGCATATTTTTCGCGCAAGGCTTTCCAATCTACGCCGTTAAATTTGGGATCAAAAAAGTTGTCATTGATGGTTTTCCAAGCCTGCTCAAAGGTTTTGGTTTGAGGTGCAGCCGCTTGAGAAATCACCGGAATTATCAGCCAGCCCAGCAAAATCAGGGATGCTGCCAAAACGCTAGCTATCCAGGCACGAGTTTTTGTGAATCGTTTGAAGTGACGCATAGTAAATCCAGTGCTACTTTAATGGACAGGACTTACGCAAATCAACCGAAATTTGCCCCCCAACCCCCAATTCTGGGGGAGCTAGAGATCAAAGTCCCCCAGAATTGGGGGATTTAGGGGGCAAGTGCGTAAGTCCTAATGGAATTGAAAGTGCCTTTTGAGGTTCCCTGCCATGCAGGTTCGGATAGCGACATTTACAGTACAGAAGCGGTTTGCGTTGACCATTAGCCGGGGCACGACTGCACAGACGACTAATATTTGGGTTGAAATTGAGCATGAAGGCATTCAGGGTTGGGGAGAAGCATCGCCTTTTTCGATTGGAGAAGCGCCCCAAACGACCGAAGTGATTGCGCGATCGCTACAAAAGTTTGTGCCCTTGCTAAAATCACTTAGCCCTTTAGAGGGTCAGCGAATTGAGCGATTAATGCTAGATGCGCGACTCCCTTCAGCAGCACGGGCAGCCTTGGATGTGGCATTGCACGATTGGGTTGGCAAGCGCACCAATCTCCCTCTGTGGCAACTGTGGGGCTTGGAGTGCGATCGCATTCCGCCCACCTCGGTCACCATCGGCATTAGCACCCCTGAAGCCGCCCAACAGCGGGTGAAAGATTGGCTAGGAAAGGGCGATACTGCGGTTCCGTTTCATGGGATTCAATCGTTAAAAATCAAGCTAGGTAGCCCTTTGGGAATCGAAGCAGACCAGGCAATGCTGCTGGCAATTAAAGAAACCGCTCCTCACATTTCTCAGGTTAGCGTAGATGCGAATGGAGGGTGGAGTTTGGCTGAAGCGCTCCAAATGGCAGATTGGCTAGCAGACCAAGGCGTAAATTATTTGGAACAGCCTCTTGCCAAAGGACAGGAAGGCGACTTGCCCGAACTGTATGCGCGATCGCCCCTGCCTATTTTTGTCGATGAAAGCTGCTTCACCAGCTACGACATTTTGCCCTTAGCCGATCGCGTCCACGGCATCAATATCAAGCTGATGAAATCCGGTGGCTTAACCGAAGCGCTGCGGATGATTCACACCGCCAAAGCCTATGGCTTGAAGGTCATGTTTGGCTGTTACTCCGACAGCGCATTGCTCAACACCGCGCTATCTCACCTTTCGCCCTTGGCAGATCATATTGACCTCGACAGTCACCTCAACCTAGTCAACGATCCCTTTGCAGGCGCGTCCTTTCAAAACGGGCGGATTGTGCCCACCGAGCAACCAGGCTTGGGCGTTCACCGATATTTGGACGAAAAAAAGGGCGCGCTTTAAGATGACTTGTGAGTAATGGCTTGTGAATAATGGCTTGTGAATAACATGGTGCTTCTATGATTCAATCTGATCATCGACTGGCAATTCTTTTGCATGAAGGCATTCAAGGCGATCGCGGTAAAACTGGGCTGGCACTGTTGCGATATACCGAATCGCCAGTGGTTGCTGTCATCGATCGCCAATCGCCCGGAGCCTCTTTAACTGATCTGACTGGAATCACGAGTTCTGCGCCCATCGTGGCATCAGTCACAGAAGCCCTTGCTTATCAGCCCGATGTGTTGGTGCTAGGAACGGCTCCGACTGGAGGTGCATTGCCACACGAGTGGCGACAAGAGATCAAACAAGCACTTGCCGCCGGACTGTCGATCGCCAACGGACTCCATACCCCGCTTGCCAGCGATCCCGACTTTCAACGGTTGCAACCCAATCAATGGATTTGGGATATGCGCCAAGAGCCGCCCAACCTGCCGATTGGCACTGGAAAAGCGCGATCGCTTGCCTGTTTGCGAGTGTTGACCGTGGGCACTGACATGGCGATCGGCAAAATGTCCACCAGTTTGCAGCTTCATCAGGCATCGCTCAGGCGAGGAATGCGCTCAAAATTTGTGGCAACCGGGCAAGCCGGGATGATGATTGCTGGAGATGGCGTAGCGCTGGATGCCGTG
>JBBSCL010000551.1:0-3125 GCA_038250345.1 Leptolyngbyales cyanobacterium | reverse complement strand
TGGACTCCGTACTCCGCACTCTCAACTCCGTACTGTTGCCCTGTCTCGCTAGGGTTAAATAGGCTCTTGCCAATTCCCATAGGCTAACTTCCCCGCTGCCGAGGGTGAGTCCTAAGCCATAGTGTTCAGGTGGCTGGGTGAGATGATTAAAACCAAGCTGATGTAGGCGATCGAGAAACGTACTCACGCCCACTTTTTCTAGAGTTTTGACGGCTGGCACATTCAGGGAATTTGCCAATGCAAGCCGCACTCGCACGGGACCTTGGAAGGTTTCGCTGTAGTCAGAAGGGCTGTATAAGCGCGATCCGGGAATGGCATAGCGAGTCGGCACATCTGCCAGGATGGTGTTGGGCTGAATCGTGCGATTTTCGAGGGCAAGCTGGTAGAGAAATGGTTTGAGGGTAGAACCGGGTTGGCGCAATGCCTGCACGCCGTCGTTTTGCCCCAGTTGCGATCGCGCAAAATAATCGGGCGACCCCACATATGTCAGCACCTCGCCGGTTTGGTTGTCTAGCACCAGCGCGGCTGCATGGTGAACGTTGTGAGGGGCAAGGCTGCGAATTACTTGCAGCACCTGAGTTTCAACAAACTGCTGAAGGGGGCGATCGAGGGTCGTCCGAACTTGGGCGGGATGATTGGCGGGAAGTTGATCGGCTAACCAAAACAAAAAGTGAGGGGCTGCCACAATCCCCTGCTGCCGAGATTGGAGGGCGGTGGCTTCGGTGTAGGCGCGATCGCCTTGGGCGCGGGTAATGTAACCATCTTGCACCATGCGATCGAGGACGTAGGATTGACGCTTTTTCAACGACAGCAGGTGGTCGTAGGGATTGAGCCGATTGGGATCATTGGGAATGGCGGCAAGCAGACTCGCCTGAGCCAAGGTCAAATCGCTCCCAGGGATGCCAAAGTAAATTTGAGATGCGGCTTCCACGCCGTAGATATTGCTACCCATGGGCAAACGGTTGAGATACGCCTGCAAAATCTCGGCTTTGCTCATGCCTGCGGTCAGTCGCCAGGATGTCCAGATTTCTTGCAGCTTCGCTTGGGCAGTGCGAGGAGAACCATCCAGCATTCGCGCCAGTTGCATCGTAATAGTAGAAGCACCGCTGACGATTTGCTTTGCCTGAAGCGCTTCTAGCAGCGATCGCACGATCGCTCGTTCATCCAGTGCGCCATGCTGATAAAACCGCTGGTCTTCGGCGGCAATAATCGCCTGAAGAAACTGCGGCGACACCTGAGCGAGCGACACCGACACCGTATGGTTTTGATCGCGAGTCAATATCGTCCCTAGCAGTAGCCCGTTGCGATCGATGAACTCAGCCGCCTGCTGACTTTGCACCAGATCAATGGCTCGAATGGGCGCAAAATAGGGCAGCGATCGCACCGTCAACACCACTATTCCAACGCCCAATGCCGCTTTCAATGGCTTGGCATATCGCCCTTTACGCCATCGCCGAACATTCCAACTCGCGGTTAATCGGTGCCAATTTTGCGCCATACTTTTCTGCCAATCTGCCTTTTAATAGACTACATTAGCGATCGCGGAAACTCCGGGGGAAAAGGAATTCGGCGTTGCTGAATGCAATATGATTTTTGACTGTAAGGGTAGGTCTTGTGCATACCCTGATCAAGATGGAAGGCAGCCACAAGGGATTGCCCCTACAAATTTCATCCCCAGATTCTCAGCAATTCCAAATTCAAAAATTCAAGAAGAGTTAGTGGCAAGAGAGTAGGGATGATTTTCTAACAAAGGAATAACTCTGTAACCCTTATTCTTTGGTTTACCCTCAAAAGAGGTTGAACCTAAAAATAGGACTTTCAAGAATTTGTTTTCTTTAGAGAATCAACCCTACAGTTAGAAGGGGGCAGCCCGCCGCTTACGGTTTCCTGGTTCTGGCTTAAACGCTCTGAGGGTAAGCGAGAAATGCGTTTTATCGTGTCCACACTCATCCCTCTCAGGGGTCTACCTGGTGCGTCTGGGGCGTAAACGGTGGGCAATTGTAGCTTGCTTCCCACAGGGTAGGCTTTTTCAAAACCATTAAGCATCGTTTTGGACTCCATTGTTTTGGTCAATCTACAAAATTGGGGGTCCATCGTTGGCTGATACTGTCATTGATTGCCTATTTACTGACTCATTGGATCGATCAATGGTCATTACCGCCAGTGCTTGATTGGAAAGCTGCCAGTAACTTAGCTTTATCCGTTCTGTTCCCCTCGGTTCTTTGGTTCCAATTGCTCAATCAAATCCGAACTTATGTCGATATCGCTGTACAACATGGATTTGAAATTATCCTCAGGTTCTTATCCCTTCAAGCTTATCGAGAATGCTACAAGATCTGAGTTAACCAATTTTGAATGGCGATTAGCCAATGCGATCGCGCTTCAAACTGAGGCACTGCTTCTTCTATTTGCCTTTTCTCTTGCTCCAACAGTTGAACCAGTCGAAAATCATTTGCGCCTCTCGCTCTTTGCAAACGTTGAACCAGCGAAGTCATGATGTTGTCTTGATGCTTGGAAAGAAGGTGGTCATCATGAACATGAAGAATATTAGACATAATAGTCCTACGGAGAAAATGAGCAACAGAGAAATATTTCCCTGCCATCTATAATTATAGAATTGCTTCTGTATCAATAACTACAAAATGAGTTTATCTTGAAAAATCGATCCGCTCCGAAAGCTTGTGATGCGAGTCACACTATGCAGTGAGCTAGATTACGTCATGGCTAGAGTGAAATCACCGTTTAGGAACCCTTTGCATCACCAGGTTATTGATTAAAACATTCGATACTACAGACATCAAACGCCCCCAACAAATTTCTGCCATGATGTCAGCCCAACCTTGCTCTACTGCATCGACCAAAACATTTGTTACATCTCATGCTGAAACAGTTCTCATGAGTGCCCTGTTTACAATCGCATTGGGTGTCACCGCTGCAATGCCAGCCAAAAGTTCTGAAATGAAAAGTTCTGACGTGACAATTCAAGCTGCTAAATCCGTTCAGGCGGCTGCCCAACCTCACTTATTGCGAAATGGCATCTACTTATATGGTCAGGCGGTCAAAGCTGAGCAGATTGGCAAGACCTACCTTGTTTTGCAGGTGCGCGATCGCGTGGTGACTGGAGC
>JBBSCL010000550.1:0-3128 GCA_038250345.1 Leptolyngbyales cyanobacterium | reverse complement strand
ATCTGGTTATCAGCTTTCTAGTGAAGCAAATCAGTTGTTGACCCAAATTCAAGAGCTAGGTTTTGAAAAACAAATCGCTTTTTTCCGCGATATTGTCTCTCCTATGGGATTTGACTCAACTGGTGCTTAATAGTGTCCAAGCTTTAGTTAGTCAAAAATAAAACTAGCTTGAATAAAAATTGGGAGTGTGTCTAAACCTTACACGCTCCCGTTTATGTTTTAAAACATCAATTCCCTAATGTACTTTTACTGATTAATAGAGCGATCGCCATAATCTTCTGATGCCTCTGGGTCAAGTTCCCAACGGCGATCGTCCCGTGCTTCAAGAATCTCATTGGTTCGCAGAAAAGCTCTATCATCCATTTCTAGCCCAACAGCCGCGCCTATTTCATCCACAACATCCATATCAGGCGTTGGCGCTGTTCCCCCAACCGCCTGATCGCCGACAGCATCAACATCAATACCTATCAACATTGAATCATTTTGATTAACATCTTCTAGGCGATCGCTTAAAGTACGACCATCAACACCAGATTGAGTCTGATCATGAACGCCTGTCCCATAAGATTCTGTCACTTCTTGAGGCAAGTCACCAGACTCTTGCAGTATTTGTTCGTCAGTTATGTCTTCAGCATCATTTAAGAGTCGATTGTCTGCATTAACAGCCATTTTTTATTTACCTTTTAATTTCGTTTGGAATACCTTTTTTGCAGACAATATACCCTCGGCTCTAACGATCAGATTAGCAATTGCTGTAAGCGCTAAAGATATATTTCTCTGCAAAATATTCTTAACTAATATAAGCGTAACTTAACTCTTTAAAAACAAAATCATTAAGTAGATAGATACCATTTTTTAGCTTCCTAGTCACTACTAAACATTGATATTCAATTTAATTAAGGTTGATAATTATTTGTTTCTCTGCATACTTCAAATTGATGTATCCCTTTTGATGTCTTTTAACCTTTCCAATGACAGACAAAGCGTTTGCAGGCGCAACCTACAGTTAAAGTATCAACTTTCTCAAGCAGTGATGAGGCTGAAAAGCCCAATTTTCTCAGAGTTGAAACCTCACACATGAAGCACCATGGCGTGAAGAAATTACAGTTTTTTCGCATGGGTACTTGAACCCTTAAACTGCCAAGATTTTATAAACTTAGGAGTCAATCATGAAAGTTAAGTTCAACCAAAACAGCAATCTGCTTAACCTCGTTAAATTTGCTAGCCTTAGTGCTTTGGCAGTATGTTCGACTTCACTATTTCAGCCAGAAGCAGCAAATTCTCAACAGTCACCTTCTACAACAAACGGCTTAAACCAACAAAACGGTATCAATCCTACTGATTCAGAGAATCCTACTTCACTTAAGCAAAATCCTTCAACTTTTAAACAGGACGCTTCACGGAATGATAGCCTAACTGCTCCCAATCCTAATCTTCCTGGTCGAGGCTCCTATACTGCACCCCGCAGCGGTAGCCCCAGTGGCACTCAAGGTTCTATGAATCAGTTTCCATCGACTACTGGAGAAGGCAATGCTGATCAACCCGTGGGTGGTAGCAGAGGCACAAGCCAAAACACAGGCGGTAGCGGTAGTGGCTCTAAAAGCAATACTCAAGCTGGCAGTACTGATGCCAACATGAATGGTAGAAGCACAAACCAGAATCAAGGTACAAGCCAACAGCCGAGTAATAGAGGTGGTGCTGCCAATCAAAATATGGGTGTAGATGGAAACAATAGTATGAACAACGGTTCTCAAGGCTCCATGACTCCATCTAGCGGTATGGGCGGAAGTGCTGGCTCACAAACGGGTGGCAGCAGACGTACTACTCCTAACGCGGGTGGGAGTGGCAGCGGTAATGAGCGAAACACGAGCGTAGATGGAAATACCAACTCAAACCCAGGTGGTAGCATGAACCCTACTACTAGTGGAAGTGAAAGCATGAACAACTCAAGTGGTTCAAACAACACATCAGGAGCGGTTCAAGGACTTTGGTAAGCTTAGTCGTTCATTGATTTGATTACCTGATTGAATCGCTGCAAATACATTTTGTACGCTCTAGGTTTGACCAACACGTTATGACTAATAAGCTTATCCCTTAAAAAGGACGAGCTTATCAGTTTGAGTAGTTATTTACTACAATTATTCAAAAAAATAAGAACACAGTTACTAAGTAAACGGCTCGAATCAAATATAAGATCCACAACCTTGAAAGCCCTATATGTCCTGAAAGCGTCTTCAGTTTAATTCCGGCTTCCTACTTAGCTTGAAGTAAATTAGGTTTCTTTCGTATAGTAGAAGCTTTTTTACTTCTCAAGAAAGAGGTTTTAACCCTTCATTATCTATATATTTTATATAGGGAAATCAATGAGTTAAATTTACACACGTTTAAGTTTATGAACATTGATCAAGAAAATGTAAAATTATCCAATGAAGGAGCCAATAATATGACTGAGAATGCAGGAGACAAGATTCAACAAACCTTTGAAGAAGCTCATGAGCGCGAAGAGAACACTCTTGGAAAAGCGAAAGAAACATTTAACGCTAAGCTCCCCATCCCAACCCCCGCAGCGTCCGTTTCTGCTAGCGAGGTGAGCGTCCATGAGTTAAAGTCGCGCTTAAATTGGGGTGAGCCAGGTCTGACGATTTTAGATGTTCGCGATCGCGATGCGTTTGACGATTGTCGAATTTTAGGTGCGATGAACACGCCTCTATCAATCCTGCCTGGTGCAGTACAGTCTACTTTGCAAACCAAGCGCGATATTTATCTCTATGGCAGCACTGATGAGGAATCTACAGCCGCTGCTAACGTTTTGCGTGAAGCTGGTTTTCGTCAGGTTGCTGTATTACGGGGCGGCTTAGAAGATTGGCTAAAGATAGACGGTTCTGTGGATGGCGTGGCGACCAATATAGACCCTGGTTCAGATGCATACAATGTCTTTTCTCGGCTTAAAGAGTTCGCTCATGAACGGGCGCAGGAAAAAAGCTTGATGTAGCTCCACGAGCGCATCTTTCAATTTAAGCGATGTGTTTTGATTTTCCTTGTTTTATAACTTTTCTATTTGAAGTTACGGAATGAGGAATTTTTTTAATCTTTAAATCACAACGCGATCGCGTCACTAATCTTTCTTT
>JBBSCL010000549.1:0-3129 GCA_038250345.1 Leptolyngbyales cyanobacterium | reverse complement strand
CTAGAACAGTTTGCAGATCCCTCAGAACAAATCTCCTGATCAACCTCAAATTGCCGCATTTCGCTCCCCTAGTCCCCCAAATTTGGGGGGAAATGGATTTCAGCAACGTGAACAATATGACCTAGAACAGTTTGCAGATCGCTCAGAACAAATCTCCTGATCAACCTCAAATTGCCGCATTTCGCCCCCCTAGCCCCCCAAATTTGGGGGAAAATGGATTTCAGCGACGTGAACAATATGACCTAGAGCAGTTTGCAGATCGCTCAGAACTTCTTCATTGGTAAACCTCAATACCCGATAACCAAACGATTGAAGTTGTTCCGTCCGTGCTTCGTCATAGGTAGTTTGCTGGATATGAATATCTCCATCCACTTCGATAACTAATTTGCAGGATGGACAGTAAAAATCAACAATGAATCGTCCTACAGGATGCTGACAGCGAAACTTGAGTCCAGCGAGTTGACGCTTCTGTAAGGCATTCCATAATCGGGCTTCGGCAGGAGTGAGATGGTATCGCAGATGACGAGCGGCTTGTTCTGTGCATTGTGTCGTGCCACGAATTCTAGGCGAGTCTTTTGCCATCAGTAAAATCAGTTAGATCATTCTCCTAGAGTGCCCTGCAACCATCAAAGCCCCCCAGAATTGGGGGATTTAGGAGTGCCCTGCAACCGTCAAAGTCCCCCAGAATTGGGGGACTTAGGGGGCTGAGAAGTCTCAAACTTGAACAGATCGTATACAGCAGCCTGCTGCGAGAGGGTGAGGGTCAACAAAATCACAGATTGCGTTATTTTCAGTTCTCTCTATATAATGAAGGACTGGAATAAACCGAAGATATGAAAAGCTGGAGGCTGCTATGGGTCGCAGATGTGAATTAACTGGAAAAAAAGCAAATAACGCCTATGCTGTCTCACACTCTCATCGCCGCACCAAAAAGCTGCAAGGCGTAAATTTGCAGTGGAAGCGCGTTTGGTGGGCAGAAGGAAACCGCTGGGTGCGCCTACACCTTTCTACCAAAGCAATTAAAACGCTAGAAAAGAAAAGTATTGCTGCCTTCGCAAAAGAAGCCGGAATAGACCTTAACAAGTATTAACGCGATCGCAACTCTTTAAAAGGGCGTACATCAGTACGTCCTTTTTCGTTTGTCCTACATTTATTTAAAGCGGTTACCGCGCTCAATCGACTGATTAAATCGCCAGTCAAGCGGGTCACCTCTTGTGGGTGCCCTTAATCTCACGGGCAGGCACAAGACCAAGCCCCTACTTCGTAACCCGCACGTCAGCTTCTGTCACTGTGAACGAGATCACACAGAACCAATTCACACAATTGTTATATTAAGTTGATAGGTTTTTCACACAAAGTGGGTAACATGGCTGCATTAAGGTCTGAGCTTCCATATCTTTTTTGCAGTCATTCACACTTTTGTTCCCCAAGTCCCGTTCCCTGTTGCCCTAGATTCAACTTCTGTCATGTTCTTAATTGAAACTTTCATACTTGATTAGTTGAATTCTTCGTTTCAAGTAGCCTTGGAAATCGGTGGCTTTTTCAAAAACTCGTTCATAATTTATTGGGTTTGGAACCTTTCTTTCGGTTCCATCACTCGCCTACTTCTATATTTCTTCCCTCTTCCCTCTTCCCTGTTACTTCCTTCTCGTCACCCAACTACCCTCAGGACGCAGCCATGTCAGATCGCAAGTTAGCCAAAAAACTTCAACCCATCTTGAAACAGGTTTGGAAGCTCTCACGCCGCCTGACCAAAGCCTCCATTAACTGGCTTCTGCGAACAATCTTTTTGCTCAACCGTCGCCCACGGGTTGCAGGGTTTATCTTGCCCACCACAGTCTTTCTGATTTTGGTGGTATCGCTAACCGTTGGCGCATTAACCTTTCGATCGTTCAACAGCACCACTCGCACCATTGGCAACGTTCAAAGTCGCCAGATTTATAACGCGGCAACCCCGGCAATTGACCGCGCCCGTTCCAAGCTCGACTACCTCTTTGGCAAAGACAACCGCCTACCTAGTGGGGTTCCGGCGGAAGAGGTAGTTATTTCTATGCTGTTGAATGATGGACGACTGGTGGGAACGCCTGCCGCTGCCGCCGTTTCAAGAAATCCGATCACACCTGACCCGTATACGTTTGGAAAGGATACAGCCGATACATCTCTAGAAAAACGCATTGATATTAATGGGGACAATCTGCTAGATAACGCCTGGATTTACACAGACAAAAACACTAATAGCAGCGTAATTTACTCGATCACGCTCTCTACGCCTGACTTGGTGGCAGGCGATCCGACCAAGTTAGGTCCGCTTGAACTGTTGCAGCTAAAAGATAAACAGAAAGCAGACGGAAACAAGGATGGTCCCTACGCTAGAAATGGTCCACTCAGCAACAGTGAAGCGATCAGTTGCCGGGTAGCGGGGGGCGGTTCCACAGTGGAAGGCGGTTGGTATCAAGACCAAACCAACACGTCCATTTTGCGGAAGCGGTTTCAGGTGGATGCGTTTGTGGTCAGTAACGAAACGGTGAATAAGGGCAGACCGACCAACTTTACGACGCTAGAGTTTGCTCAAGATCGCAAGCTAGATCGGGGGAACAAGTGGGGCGCTTGGTTTAAATATGATTTGGAGGTTACCCCTGGAGCGAAGCTCAACTGGAATGGTGCGATGCACAGCGAAGGCAGCATTTTAATTGGGCGAGATGTTAGCCCCACCGCTGGTTTTTCAGGATATTTGATTAGCTCCCCTAGCTCATGCCTATTTCGTCCCGCTAGCAACTCCGAGATGTCTGTCCGTCAGTTTGATGAGCAGGATGGAGATCCAACCAAGAAGTTTTTTGGCATTATCGGGGCTGGTGACATTAAACCCAACGATTTTTCGGGCGAGGTTGAGATTCATACCTACAAGGATGGCTCCACCTATGAGGTTCCAGCAGTAAAATTTACCGCAGCGAATGACTGGAAAGTAAATGGTGGTAAAACAACCCTAAGCGCGATCGCTACCGACCCAAAAGTGCTGTTAACGCAAGACATTCAGCAAGCGATCGCCCCAAACATCACGAATCAGAACGATCGCATCTCAGATGTAGAGATCGGCAACAATATTTTTGCTCAACAAGAGCGATTCTTTGT